>DAOSLL010000515.1:0-3559 GCA_035368905.1 Rhodoferax sp. | reverse complement strand
CGCATAAACCAGATTCATTGCCACCATCACCAAAGGCACCAACGCCATGGGCACGCCGCTTTGTTGGGCGCGAAGTATCAGAAACGCCTCACTGAAACGGGCCAGGGTAAACACAGCACCAATGGTCACCACCCACCAGTAGGACCGGCCAAGACGACTCAGGTTTTCGCGCCGAATCGGGTTGCTTGTCGGCTCCCCTACATGTCGCTCAGGCTCATGCACACCGAACAGCAGCAGCGCGACGGCGAGTAGTCCGGGTACCACGGCCACCCAGAAAATCGCCCGAAAATCGTTAGACCACAGGAGCATCAAGCCCACAGCAATCAGCGGCCCGGTGAACGCACCCACCGTGTCCAATGACTGCCGCAAGCCAAAAGCAGCGCCTCGAATATGGCTGGGGGTGATGTCTGCAACCAAGGCATCTCGCGGTGCCCCACGAATGCCTTTGCCCACCCGATCGAGCAACCGGGCCGTAACAACAATGCCGGTTCCTGATGCGATGGCAAATAGAGGTTTGGTCAATGCACCCAGGGCATAGCCGATCACGGCCAAGCCTTTGCGTTTTCCCAGGTAGTCGTTCAGCGCACCGGAAAACACCTTGACGATCAAAGCGGTTGACTCTGCCAGACCTTCGATGATTCCAACTGTAAAGGCGCTGGTCCCCAGCACGGTAACCATGAACATGGGCAGCAGGCTATGAACCATCTCGGAAGAAATATCCATCAGCATGCTCACCAAGCCCAGCACCCAGACACCTGGCGGAATTTGCCGCAGAGTGGATGTAGAGTGAGCAAGTTTCATATCGGGGTAGTTCGGACGGTTGCCAGATTGTGGTTGATCATCCAACGGCGAACCAAGTTGCGCAACAGCCACCGTGAAGGGGCAGAATCACCAGGCGCTGGGGCAGGCAATGACCAAAAGCACGAATGGATGTCGGCGGTACGGGTGAACTTCATGACCTACTTCACCCCCAGCGCCTTGAACACCGCATCCACCGGGTCTGAGTAAAAGCTGGTTTGAAACTTGGCAAACAGTTCACCCGGCACGGTGGCAATAGCGGTCACACTGGACATCGGCAACAGGATGCGCTTGGCTCCGGCATCAAACGCCACCTGCATGCATTCAGCCAGGTTACGCACTTGCACAATCGTGCCACCCAAACTCATGTCACCCATCACAGCCAATTGCGACTGAACCGGCTTGCCAAGCGCTGCTGAACAGAAGGCGATGAAACTCGCCAGCGTAAAGGATTGAGGTGCGCCGGAGTGCTGCAACTCTACTAAATGCGTATGAAAATCGCGCTCACCAGGCTTGATGGACGCACTGACACGGCTTGAGTTGGCTTTGAAGTCATCAAAAGCCACTCGCACCGCCTCACGCGGGGCCAGGCCTGACACATTGGCTTTGCCGGTGCCAGGAATCGATTGGATTTCCAGCCGATAGATGCCAGGCATCTCAGTTGACCCCATGCTGATGGTATGCAGAGTGCCGGGGTTCAGGCGACCTTCCGGCACCAAGGCACCGCTGGACTGCTCGGGCACGGTGACAAAACGCTCGACACCATCTTCGAGGTCGATGTAACTGAAATGGACGTCATAAAACTCCATGCCGCCAATCTTCTTGAGCTGCTCTTTGACCCGGCGGCGGGCTTCCAATGCGTATTCCAGACACTTGCGCACTGAATCTTTGGTGTATTCGCCGTTGGGGCACACCAGCTTCAAGAGGCCAGAGGTGGTGCGGCGCACCGCGATGGTGTCGCGCTGGTTCAGGTTGTTGCCCAGCTTGAACCATTTGTCTGCTGCATCGGCAAAACTCTGCTTGCGCATTTCGCGCAGGTACTCCGCCAGGTAATCCACGATCAACCCATATTGGTTGGTGAAAAACTCAGGCCGCATTTTGCGGATTTCCCAGCCCGGCACATAGGCATGAAAACGGTCAAAGAAAGCCGAGTCAATCATCGCCTCGGGGAACGGTGCCAGCAGGTGCGAGGTTTTGACCAACGACTCCACACTCTGGTTGATGTTGCCGACAAATACCATGGCGGCGCTGGCGTTGATGGACTCGCGGCCCCGGCTGAACGAGCCTGAGGCCATGTAATCCTTCATGATCTGCACGCCGTCATGATCCTTGAAGTTGATGCCCGCCACCTCATCGAATGCCACCACGTCCCAAAGACCTACCAGACCGACCTTGCGTGCGCCCATGTTGTAAAACAGGTTGGCCACCGTGGTTTGCCCGCCTGACACCAGAATGCTGTTCGGGCTAATCTCCTTGTAGATGTGGCTTTTGCCAGTGCCGCGTGGCCCCAGCTCGCAGAAGTTGTAATTGTTTTCCACCAGCGGCACCATGCGTGCCAGCAGGTGCCACTTGACCCGCTCCTTGAAATGGCAGGGCTCCATGCCAGTCGAGCGAATCAGCGCATCAATCCACTGCGCATCAGTGAACGCCTTGCGCGCCTCAAACAGCGCCGCCATGTCCATGTTGGGCATCTGGATCGGTTTGAGGTCGGTGACAGAAAAAGGTGAACCCTTCTGGTCTTCCTCAAAGTGGTATTTCAGGGTGACGATGCACCAGATGCCGCCCACCAGCAACTTCTCGAACTGGCGCACATAAGTGTCTGAAATCTCGGCGTTTTTGACTCCCAGGTTTGACAGCAGGGCTTCATAGCTGGACAGTGCGTAGTCTACGCAACAATTCGAAGACCCGCAGAACCAAACCAGCCCCTATTTCCAGTTGAGCTACACGCTCGATATGAAGAGTCGAACGGACTACGTCTCAAATGATGCTGTGGCAGATGTGCGCCGAAAAGTAGCCAATTACAAGCGCTTCAAGGAGCTATGCGCGAAGTGGGTGGCGTAGGGCATTGAGCACTCCAAACTGAAGATCAAGCTAAAAAGGGGCTGAAATTGCTTTCATTGCTGATAGCGCTGGTTTGACAACAGTTTCTTGATGCCCGCATAGAGTTGGTCCGAGCCAAATTGCGCGTTGTCGGGGTCAAACGAAAAAAGATTGGGCGTGGCATTGACCTTTTGCCCCTGCCACCGGGTTTCCACAAAAAATGACAGAAACGCTGCACCACCACTTCTGTGCCGGTTGATCACCTGACCCAGGTGCTCTGCCGTCAAGGGCACAAGCGGGTGAAATTCTGTTACCCCATAACTGGCGCGCGGGCTTTGCGCAAACCAATCGGGTATCGACCGCCCATAGGTGGTTTCGCCATACAGGCTGATACCGGTGCGCCAGTCTTTTGTTGGCTGCAGCGTGGCCTGTGCGGCATATTTACCACTGTCCCAGCTTGGATTGAACTGCGGCACGATCTGGTGGGTATAGCGGGCGATATCGGCCAGACACGAGCGGGCTACGAGTGAGTTGAAGAACTGCAGATAGCGCAGCACCTGGGCGGCGCGAAAGGATTGCCACTCTACCGCCAGCGGGTTGAAAAAATAGGACGCGCCATCGCGCGGCTCGTCAATGGCTGCCAGCAGGTTCGACGGCAGGGGTTGGCGATCTGGCAGGGCAACCGAAGGCACGGCCAGCGGGGCGCTCTGCTGCTTGTCCA
>DAOSLL010000514.1:0-3570 GCA_035368905.1 Rhodoferax sp. | reverse complement strand
GTCGGTGTTGGTGGTGAGCGACCCACCCCACATGCTGCGGCTGCGTTACGCCTGGTTTTCGAATTTCTGGGGCTCTGACCTGTCTTACACCCTGATAGCCACCAACCCGCCTTGGTGGTCAGCCTGGCGCTGGTGGGCCAACCCACAGTCAAGCAGCTTTGTCGAAAACGAGGTGGTGAAGCTGGGGTATTACTTGCTGCATCACCGGTTTGGGGTGTTTTGACAAAGCGCGTTCACAGTAGCAGCCCGTTTGCTACCAAGTTAATAGCTGTACACGCTTGTTGTTCGGGGGCTCACGTCTGATTTGACTATAAGACTATCGGTAATTCAAGCCGCTCTCTTCTTGCGGTGGTCTAGCCCCCGCTGATGGCGCAGAGGTTCCCGGAGGTTGTGCGGGGCCGCAAAGTTGCACACCGCCATGTCACGGCTATCCATACCACCTTTTATGGCTATTCAAGGCTATATTTGCGGCTATGCTGACGACCCATAACATTTTGATCACGCCAGAGATTCTGGCGCTCATCTCCAAACTTGATGAGTTCAAGGGTGCCTGGCGTGCGTTGGGCACACTGGCACCAGACCGTTTGCTGGCACTGCGCCGTGTGGCCACTATTGAGAGCATTGGTTCTTCCACCCGCATTGAAGGCAGCCGCCTGTCTGATCAAGCGGTCCAGGCGCTTCTTGCGAAGATTGAACTGAAGTCGTTCGCCACGCCCGGCGAGCAAGAGGTGGCGGGTTACGCCGATGTGATGGAACTGCTGTTTAGCTCCTGGGAGCACATCCCGTTCAATGAAAACCACATCATGCAAATTCACCGCGATTTGTTGGCCTACAGTAGTAACGACGAGCGCCACCGTGGGCAGTACAAAACGCATGAAAACCGGGTGGCTGCGTTTGATGAAAACGGTCATGAAATTGCGACCATTTTTCAGACCGCCTCGCCATTTGACACCCCCCGGCTGATGCGCGAGTTGCTTGAATGGGTGCGCCATACGCGTGACGGCCAAGCCCTGCATCCGTTGTTGATCGTGGCCGTTTTTGTGGTGGTTTTTTTGGAAATTCACCCGTTTGACGATGGCAATGGGCGACTATCGCGCATTCTGACCACGTTGCTGTTGATGCAAGCGGGTTATGTGTATGTGCCTTACAGCTCGCTGGAGAGCGTGATCGAGCAAAACAAACAGGCTTACTACATGGCACTGCGGCAAACGCAAGGCACGATCCGCACCGACGCACCCAACTGGCAGCCGTGGATAACGTTCTTTTTGAGTTCGCTTGTGAGTCAGGTAAAGCGGCTGGAAGTCAAGATCGAGCGCGAGCATCTGCTGCTGGCCACGCTGCCCAAGCTTTCTATCGATCTGCTAACGATAGCGCGTGAGCATGGTCGCTTGACGGTGGCCAGTGCGCAGGCACAAACCGGGGCCAACCGCCACACCATCAAGCTACACATTCAAATACTGATTGCTGCCGGGCAGTTGACGCTTCGCGGGGTAGGGCGTGCTACCTGGTATGAGCTGAAACACGCAGACACCCCAAAATGACCCGTTTGCTTGGAAAAAGGGGACGTTACCATTTTCTCCAGGGGCAGATTTGCACACCAATACGTCCCCAGCTCGGATTTGGCCAAGCAGTTCGTCCAATGCAGGCCGCGCCGCTTTCGAACCGCTGGCCACATCTTGGCCAATACGTTCTCACCCTGCTTGGTTGAGGGCATCCAACTGCAAGTTGAGGTTTTGGTCGCGCGTGCTTACGCGGGCGTAGCCGATTTTCATCAAAAGTATTCTTTACTCGTTTGATTTTGATCAAATCAAAACTTTGATTTATCAAACCACGATTGTGAGCCTGATATGACCACAGCAAGCTTGCACGATTTATGGATTGCTAAAGTTTCATAAAACGATTGTTTTATCGAACTTACTTGCATGGTGATTCTATTAAGTGAATAAATACCTATGCACTCAAACACCGAAATTATTATGGATTCAGTCCGCTGGAATATCGCCGTGTCGTCTGAGACGGATCAGTCTGTGCGCATGTTCATCGCCGCGCAGGGTCGTGGCCGCAAGGGCGATCTATCACGATTCATTGAGGAGGATGTACGCTCCTACCTTTTGGAGAAGGCCGTGGAGCAGGCCAAATCGGCTGCCACCGGCATGGGCGAGTCCGAACTGACTGACCTCATCGACGAGGCAGTGCAATGGGCGCGTGAACATTGATGCGCGTTATCCTGGACACCAATGTGTTGCTTGACGCGCTGATTTCGCCGCACGGACCGCCTGACGTGATCTATCGCTCGTGGCGCGCGGCCAAGTTTGATTTGGTAACCTCGACAACACAGCTCGACGAATTGCGGCGCGTGAGCCGTTATCCCAAGCTCAAAACCATATTGCCTGCCCACCGTGTCGGCACGATGGTCAACAACATGCAGCGCGCCATCGTGTTGGGCTGCTGCAATTAGGCACTGCCGGTCGCGCGCGCATCGTCACCCCGGCCACTTTCTGCGCTGAAGTGCTTTGATCAATGCCGGTCAGTTTCCTCCCTGCCACACAGCGGGAACGCTAGGGTAGCGTCCGCTTTATTTCCTTTATTTAAACGGGTTCGAGATGCAGACACCATTGACAATTTCGCCAGTATTCATGTCCTCTGTCCAGATCACGTTGCAGCCAGCAGCATGGGCGCTGGCGAGCACGATGGCATCAAAGAATGCCATGCTGCGGGTCTGATGAAGGTCCAGGCCAGCCCGGATGATATGTGGCGTGACCTGCACAATTTCAAATTGCTCATACAGATCAAGCTGAGCGCGCACATACTGCGCAGGTAGCTTGAGTTTCTTGAGCGCTACGTTGCAGTATTCCTGCAAAACCTGGGTTGACAGTACCCCAAGATTTTCGTCATAGAGGCTCTTTAGCAGCGCAAGGGCGGCACGCTGCTTTTTCGGCTCGTCACTGGCTTCAGCGTAAACCAGCACATTGGTATCGATAAAGCTGCGTGTGGCCATGTTCAACGCACATTGGCTTCGTCGCGGTTGAAATGCCAGCCGTCGAGCCGTGCCTCAGAGCGCAGGCATCGTTCTTCAAACTGCGACCATTGCTGGCCACGGCGCGCGCCGCCGGCCAGTTGCTCCAGGTAATCGCGCACAACCTGGTTCAGGCTCTTGCCCATTTTTTGGGCTGCTTCTCTGGCACGTTGTGCAACTTGTTCGTCAATCGAAAGCGTGATGTTCATGCTGGAGTTCCTGTGATTAAATGGCTTGTGTGCGCACATATTATGTGCGATTTGCGTCGAAAAATGCGAAAACAGGGGACGCTACCCTTTATTCATCGCTGCACCATCGATGACCAGGGCGGGCATCGACAGATCTCCGGATGTACGTCTGCACTGGGTCAGCAAAACCTTCTGGTAGCTATACACAAAATCACCATCTGGCCCTTATCCAGTAAGCGCAGGATGCTATTGAATATGTAGTATTTGATAGGCTAGGGTGGCTCTGACTGGCATCGTTTTGGGTGAGCTTGAAGTCGAGGCGCTTTTTGCGCCGTGTTGAGCTCGACACTGGTCACACGCCATGGT
>DAOSLL010000513.1:0-3571 GCA_035368905.1 Rhodoferax sp. | reverse complement strand
GTGCCCTTTGAATAGCGCCAGTGATGAACTCCGCTGTTCACACTCTGCCGAACAGCGCTTGTGCGGTTGGACGAAATCACCGCCATATTGCTGGGCGTGAATCCGTGACTTGACGGTCGGCCATGGGGATGGAATTTCCGGAAGTCGACTGACTCCCGTGTGTTTTATGGAGCCATTCACCGCCAAAATTCCAATGACTTCTGACGCTGCTCAAGAGCCGGACAGCCAAGAAAACAGGCAACCCCATTTGACCGACTGCTTCGAAGCTTTTGCCCCTGGCAGCGAGCGACTGCTTCCGGCGAAATTGAAGGGCAGCTTTCCCACTATTTGTTGAGATTTTTGCTATTTGGGCGAATGGCCGGAACCAGCCTTTTGGAGCCGGCCAACTTTCTCGGGGTCTGACCGTCAAAATTGAATGTCAACAATGGAGAAAACTGTAGACCTGCATCGCAGCGGTTACGGTCTTACAGTTTTACGATCTGCCTGCTCCAAAGCGGTCTCTGGAAGCCAGGGATCAACTGGCTGCTATGTCACGAGCAATTCGTCAATGAGGGCAGAGGCCATTGACAAACAGACGTTGGCCGCACAAGTTCGACACTTCCTGCGTGTAAGAGATTGATTCCATTAGAAATGGAAGTTGAACCGCAGACTACAAAACGGGCTTGGTGAGGTCTGAAGGGGTTGGTGGTGCCAAATCCAAGGCCGCAAATAGTGACTTCTGGGCGGGCGTGATCTCAGTCAAGCCGGTCAGTGTGGCCCCCTCACTTGTCTCAACAGTCTGCTGATGAATCCGCTTGAGTTGCTCCAGCAACGTGGAGGGCGACTCGGAACGCCTGGCCGCCTTGAGCCGCATGCGCATCACCCGGTACAGGACCAACGCCATGAAACAAATCAGCGCATGCGCGCGAATGCGCTGTGGCAGCCGGTGATACACCGGGCCAATCTCGATGTCTGATTTCAGTACCCGAAAGCCCCGCTCAATGTCCGCCAAGCTCTTGTAACGCTGCACCACCTCAGCAGCCGGTGAACTCGTATTGGTCACCAGCAGCAGCTTGCCATCAAGCAGTTCCAGGTAACGTTTTTTGTCTTCGTCAATCGTGTAGCTGAACAGCTCAGCCTTCAAGTCCACCTTGATCAGATGCGCCATGTGGGCGTCTTTGACTGCATGGTAGAAACGCGCCTTGGTGCCCGAGTCCGACATCGGTCGCCCTTTGCTTTTGTTCTTTTTGCCCGTGCGCTGGCTCTCGTCCTGCTCATCAAGTTTGACACTGCACTGCTGGCCCAGCTTGACCAATTCAGCAATCGTTTTGTCTCGCGCTACTGAGCGCCTGTTGGCCGCCACCGGATCGTGTGCCACCACCAGACGGCTATCGTTCCATTTGGTCTCGGCGCACCATTCCTGGGTGGCGTCCTGGCTCTTGTGCAACTTTTGCAGGTCATCTGCAAAGTCACCATATCGTGCTGCCGGCACCGCCAGGATGTACTCCACGGCGACATCACGGCCGTCTTTTTTGAGCTGGGCTTGCAGCTTGTCTAATTCTTCGATGTTGGCGGTGCTGAGCAGCCCCCGGTCGGCAATCAGCACCACACATTTGAGCGGGTAGCGGGCCAATAAACCTCGAATCATCGGCAACAGGGTTTTAGCCTCTGCCGTGTTGCCGGGATGCACTTCATGCGCAATGGGCAGTCCCTCAGCGGTTTGCACCAGGGACAACATGAACTGGCGCTCCACCAGACCCGACTTGGCCAGACCGTAAGCACGAATGTCATCTTCAAGGTCCGTCTGGCCAGTGACCGCCACCGTGGTGAGGTCATAAAACACCACCGAGAGGTCTTGGTCAATCAGGGGGCGCATGAGTGTGGCCAGACGGAGCTTGAGTTTGTCGCTGTGCTCATCGAGCACATCCATGGCGCGCAGCAGGTGCTGGTGTTCAGAGACGACACCAAAGCCCGAAGGTAAAGCCACTGTTTCCAGCCAGCGCAGCACACCGAGTTTGCTGCCAGGATCACACAGGCGGTTAAAGACCATCAGGCGCAGGCAACTCAGGACATCCACCTCGGTTTTGGAGCGCCGCCAGGAGCTAGCCAGATCGTCAAATCCCAGCGAGCACCAGAGTTCAGACAAGGCCCAGATGTCTCCAAAGTGGCGGCTGTCGGTAAAGCGCAGACCATCAAGAGGCGAGGCAGAAGTCGACGAAGTTGCCAGGCCGCGGGCACGCTGCAAGGAGGCAATCAGGGTGTCGACTTCGCCACCGGCTTCCAGGCGACCCAGGGTGCAGACGGTGCGCTGGCGGGGCTTGCCTTCCTCGTTGCGGAAGGATTCCACCAGCTGGGCGTAGCGTCGATTGCCCGATAGGGTGACCTTGATGAACATGGCACTGAGTGTAGCTCAGACTTGAAATACGAAAACTACTTAAAAGACGCAACGTGCCACTACAGACATCTTTTGCTTTGCTCCTGAAAATTGGGGTAAGTACTTGAATTCATTAGCAGGCCGGGGCACAAAAACCGGAATCTTGGCAAAAAGGTGTCGAACTTCTGGGGCCTTTGACCGCTAGTGCGTCTAGGGTAAACCCGCGAATTCCCTAGTAGGCCCACACTAGAACACCCGGTTGGGCTTCCCTTTTTTGGGAAATGCTGCAAAATAGAACGATCGTTCTTTTATGTAACATGAGCCAATCAATTTCCATTTCCAAAACCACTCGTGCTGTAAGCGCCGGTGTATCGCGCGGTGAGCGGGCCATGCAGAAGGGCCAGCAGACTAAACAGCTCGTTATTGACGCGGCCCTGGGGCTGGCTGAGCAGATTGGGCTGGAAGGGCTGAGCATTGGTGCGCTGGCAGAGGTCACCCGGATGAGCAAGTCGGGTGTATTTGCACATTTCGGGTCGCGGGAAGAGTTGCAGATATCCGTTGTGCGTGAGTACTACAAACGCTTTTCTGACGAAGTGTTTTTTCCGGCCATGGATGAACCAAGAGGCCTGCCGCGGGTGCGTGCGATGTTTGCCAACTGGATGAAGCGGGTAGCGGTTGAAATTCAGTCTGGCTGTATCTTTATCAGTGGTGCGGTTGAATTTGACGACCGGCCCGGGCCAGTACGCGACGCGCTGGTGAGTTCAGTTCGGACCTGGCTGGCTGCCATGCACCGCGCCGTTGTGCAGGCAAAGGAAGAGGGGCATCTGGTCAGCGATTCCGACGAGGCACAAATGGTGTTTGAGATCCATGGCCTGATTCTGGCGCTGCACTACGAGGCGCAGTTTTTGAAAAACCCGGGCGCAATCGGCCGGGCCAACACCGGTTTTGAGAATATTTTGCTGCGCTATGGCAAGTTCGCCGCGCGGCCCCTGTCCAACCCAAACTGAATCACTTCAACTTTCTAGGAGAGACACCATGGCCATCTATACCCCCCCGCTACGCGACATGCAGTTTGTGATGCACGAGCTGCTCAATGTAACCGCTGACCTGAAGGCCATGCCTTCGCATGCCGACATGGACGCCGACACCATCAATGCGGTGCTGGAAGAAGGTGGCAAGTTTGCCGCCGACGTGTTGCTGCCGCTCAACATCAGTGGT
>DAOSLL010000512.1:0-3577 GCA_035368905.1 Rhodoferax sp. | reverse complement strand
GCGGCATGCTGTCGCTGGGGGGTGAAAGTGGTGACTTTTTGAAGCTGGGTGGCGGCAAATAGGCCTGTTTGGGATTGACTGGCCGGTGTCGCTGCCATGCTCTCACCTTGCTCGCCAATGCCGACAGCGTGCCAGAAAAGGTGGCTCTGCCCAGTTCGCGGACTTGGTTTGCGTTCAGGGTTGTTCGGGATGGCAAGAGCGCAAAAGCAGGTGGTTTCTGAGGCCCAAGGTTTGAGTTGAGGGACTGACCGCAGCCTAAAGGGCGAAGTTTACCGAGCAGCGCAGCTATTCGGCAGTCCCGTTGAGCGATGGATTGGCATCTTAGCGTTCGAGCAAGACTTTTAGCATTCTTTCTGGATTGGCCAAAAAGTCACGGCTTACCTGATAGTGCTCAGTGTCCTGGTAGCAAACGCGCGACAAGCCGGACGCAGAACAGGAGTAGATCCAGGACTCTGGATAGGCCATGAGCAACGGCGAATGTGTGGCGATGATGAACTGGGAATTGGTGTTGACGAGATCGTGAATTCGGGAAAGGACTGACAACTGTCGCTGCGGCGAGAGCGCGGCCTCCGGTTCGTCCAGGATGTAGATGCCATCTGCGCCAAAGCGATTCATCATCAATGCCAGAAACGACTCGCCGTGGGATTGTTCATGAAGCGAGCGCCCCCCGTAGGCGTCGATGACCGGTGGGCCGAAGGAGGGTTCAGCGTCAAGGTTTTCGATTTCCGTCGCAACATTGAAGAAACTCTCGGCACGAAGGAAGAAGCCGTCCTTGGGGCGGCGAAAGCCCTTCGCAACCCGAATGAACGCATGCAACTCCGAGTGAGATCGACGAGTGCCGAAACGAAAGTTCTTCGTTCCGCCTTCGGGATTGAATCCAAGTGAGACAGCTATGGCCTCAAGAAGCGTGGACTTTCCGGAACCATTTTCGCCAACCAGGAATGTCACTTTTGGATGAAGCTCCAATGTCTCCAAAGATCGCACGGCGGGCAAGCAGAAGGGATAGCGGTCAAAGGACTCGACATCCTCTCTTCGCAGACTGACCTGGCTCGCAAACTGAGATGAGATCATGACACTCAACGTGAAAAAGGCCGGGCCACGACAACGTGCAGCGAAGCAGCTTTCCGCTGTTGTGGGTCAGTGTCGAATGACATGTTATCCGCGCACCTCATTCATCACCTCGAAATCTGAACCTGGTTCGTTACGGAGAGCGCGATGAAATGGATCGCTCCTGCGAAGGAACTCTGCGCGCTTTGACGCAGTCCAGGTACTCGGGCTTCCCGGACAGTCCCAATCAATGGAAGTGTTCCGAGTTTCAATGAGTCGCTCCCGCAATGCGCAAGGTCTCGGAAATCGGCAGGATGTCCAAACCGACTGGATAGTCGTATCGAACTTGTACTTCGTCGTCACCGGCCCACAAGCATACGCCAGAGCCTGCATCAAAGAAGTATCGAAGCTTCAAGCTGTACCCTCTGCCTTGAACATGCCAGCCAAGAGTATCTGACCGATGAAGAACGCGCACGCCTATGAACGCTTCAGGGCCGTGACTTCTATTTCGATCTTCATGCGTGGGTCTGCCAAACCAGCGGAGATCATCATGGCAGCCGGACGCACTTCTCCGAAATACTTGCGTAGCACCGGCCAACATTGCTCAAACTCAGCACCATCAGGCAGGACATACGTTACCCGCACGACATCTTTGAGACTTGAGTCGGCTTGCTGCAGCGCGGACTCAATGTTTTTCAGGCATTGCTCCGTTTGCTGGACAAGACTCTCCGAGATGGACATGGTCTTGTAGTCGAAGCCGGTTGTGCCAGAAACAAACACCCAGTCGCCGACGACGACTGCGCGCGAATAGCCAATCTGCTCTTCAAAGGTGGAGCCTGAGCTGATGAGTCTTTTGGTCATTCGATTTCCAAGTAAGCGCGGCGAGAGACGGGCCTGTAGTGCGACTTGATCGGCTCGGTAGATATAGCCCCTCAGCCGCTATCAGGCGGTCGGTGTGAGCGTCCAGTATTGACACCCATGTGCTCAAGGTGACAGCCGGTGGCATGGCCAGGCCTTTGGATTAACTGGCTGGACTGGCTGACAGAATGACCGCAAGCGCTGCTCACCCGCCGCCACACCTCGTTCAATTCTTGCTTCATTGTTCAAATGCCAGACACCAAGGCACCCGAAGGCGAACGATGAATCACTCGCCCAGATAGGCGGCGCGCACCTTGGGGTCTTTCAGCATGGTCTTGCCGTCCCCGGTCATGGTGATCAGGCCGGAATCCATCACATAACCCCGGTCGGCGATGGCCAGCGCACGGCTGGCATTTTGCTCAACCAGCAGCACCGTGACACCTTGCTCGTAAACCTCGCGCACCACTTCAAAAATCTTGTCCACCATCAGCGGTGACAGGCCCATGGACGGCTCGTCGAGCAGCAGCACCTTGGGTCGGCTGATCAGGGCGCGGCCCATTGCCAGCATTTGCTGCTCGCCACCGCTGAGCGTGCCCGCCAACTGGTCGCGGCGCTCTTTCAGACGGGGAAAAATGCCAAACACCTTGTCGATATCGAGCGCGATCTCGGCCTTGTCGTTGCGAATGTAGGCACCCATCTGCAGGTTTTCCAGGATTGTCATGCGGGTAAAAATGCCACGACCCTCGGGTACCATCGCCAGCCCTTGTCGGACCAGGTCCCACGGTCCCTGGCCGCGAATGCTCTGGCCCAGGTACTCGATGTCACCGTCATTGATTGGCAACGACCCGGTGATGGCTTTCATGGTGGTGGTCTTGCCAGCACCGTTGGAACCGATCAACGACACCAGTTCGCCCTCGCGGACTTCAAAGTCAACGCCCTTGACCGCCTGAATGCCGCCATAGGCAACCTTGAGGCCGGTGACTTTCAAAAATACATTGCTCATAATGATGCTTACCTTGTGGGACAGATGTTTGGCGCTACCTGGCTGTTTCAGTGGCCGCTGGTGCCCAGATAGGCTTCGATCACCTTTTCGTTGCGCTGCACATCGGCCGGCGTGCCATCGGCAATCTGCTTGCCGTAATCGAGTACCGTGACCCGGTCACACAGTCCCATAACCAGCTTGACATCGTGCTCGATCAGCAAAATGGTCCGGTTGTCGTTGCGAATCTTGTCAATCAGCTCGCGCAGCAGAATTTTTTCGGTGCTGTTCATGCCTGCAGCAGGTTCGTCCAGCGCAATCAATTGGGGGTCGGTGGCCAGCGCACGCGCAATCTCCAGCCGACGCTGGTCACCGTAACTCAGGGTGCGTGCCTTGAAATCAGCAAAACGGCCAATGCCCACGTAGTCGAGCAGTTCTTGCGAGCGAGCGGCGATGGCCGCTTCCTCCTGCCTGAAACCGGCAGTGCGAAACACCGCACCCAACAAACCCGAGTGAGTGCGCACATGCCGTCCGACCATGACATTTTCCAGCGCTGTCATCTCGGAAAACAAGCGAATGTTCTGGAACGTGCGCGCAATGCCAGCCTTGGCCACCTCATGCACCGCAGTGGGCCGATAGGTTTTGCCGGCCAGCTCAAAGCTACCGGTGTCAGGCGTGTACAAGCCGGTCAGC
>DAOSLL010000511.1:2718-3585 GCA_035368905.1 Rhodoferax sp. | reverse complement strand
TAGCCGTGCATCCCAACTCCTTGGTGCAAAACGGGGAGTTATTCCCGACCACATTCTAAGGGTATTCAACAGGCGTGTTCTCCAGCCGCAAACTGGAGCTGGCCACCTATGACTCGGTCGCCTTTCGCTACATCGCTGCAGGCAGCCACCCCGACCAGGACACCCTGGCCACCTTTCGAAGGCGCTTCGTTGATGAACTCACGGGACTCTTTTTGCAAGTGCTGGAGATGGGCAAAGAGATGAAGCTGCTCAAGATGGGCACGGTGTGTCTGGATGGCAGCAAAATTCATGCCAGTGCCTCACGCCACAGTGCAATCTCACATGGGCACATTGTCAAGATCGAAGAGCAGCTAATAAAGGAAGTCCAGGAGCTGCTGGCCCTGGCTGAACAAGCCGACACAGCCAATATTCCCGATCGCATGAGCCTGCCCAAGGAACTCAAGCTGCGCCAGGACCGGCTCGCTGCCATGGCAGCGGCCAGGGCCAAAATTGCAGCACGTGCAACACAGCGCTACGCCAGCGAGAAGGCTGAGTTTGACGAGAAGCAGGCCTACGACGCACAAAGATGGGCGGTTTTCTACCTATTGCGCTGATTTGCTTGACAATGCTTCGGGTTGATTCTGGCCCGCGCAGTCGCTAACTACTCTACAAGCCGCAGCCCGTAGCCTGGTTGTCCGGGTAAGTCAGGCCAGCCGCAATGCCTCAAGAGAGGCAATTGCGTCGTTCCCGCTGATGTCGGGATTGATGATCAACTCAAGCTGGGTGACTGCCGGAAGTTCGCACCGGTGATCTTCTATCTCGGAGCTGGCACCATCAGGGCTGAAATTCCACTGCTGGCGAACGATTTCGCGATAAGTGGTTCCCCCT
>DAOSLL010000511.1:0-2708 GCA_035368905.1 Rhodoferax sp. | reverse complement strand
CAAGCTGATGCTCGGCAAAGTGCAGCCAGACACGCCGCAGTGCTTGAGGCTGGGCAAACAGCAGTCGCATGGTCTGCGTGCCGACTCCAGCCGCGCGCCAGCCCGCTGCATGACCGGGCAGCAAGGCAAACTCAACCGGATGAGCGCTGTCCTCCGAGGTGATCTCCACCTCGGCCAAGGCCTCCAGATTCAGCCAATGTTCGTCAAGCGGGGCCGCGTTTTGCTGCGTCGGAGCGATGATACGTTTGCGCATCGGATGTCCTTTTCCATAATGAATGTTGAAAACTCAGTGGCCCCAAACACCGTTGCTACGGACAAAAACTCAGCCTGTGCTCTACCACGCCTCGTACTGATACAGCCAAATCGGATCAGTACTCGGACGCATCACCATCCGTCGGCATGCCATCAACCAGCACTGGCCACCAACTGTTTCCCTTTGATGAAATTGGTCATGAATGCAAGTTTGCGCTGTTTTTTGGTGGCCATCTGGCGGCTTTCTGCTGCGCGGTAAGCTTTTTGTTTGTGCTTAGACATCAGGCGTTGTCGCGCTTCGGGCATGTGCTGATTGTGACCGATCCATGATGGATTGCCGATGTTTGAACAGGCCGAGACAGCCTACGGCAGAGCTTTTCCGCAAAAAATGGCCTCGCCGGGGACAATACAATCAATTTTTTTCTACTGACTGAAATAGCATGCAACCTACCGTCAAACCAAAAAATCCCAATTTTTCTTCCGGGCCCTGTGCCAAGCGCCCAGGCTACGATGTAAGCAAGCTCCAACTTGACACTCTGGGCCGTTCACACCGCTCGGCTTTGGGCAAAAAAGCCCTCGGGCTGGTCTGCACCGAGACGGCCCGCCTATTGGGTCTACCTGAGGGTTACCGGGTGGCGGTGGTGCCTGGCTCTGACACCGGTGCGGTCGAGATGGCCATGTGGTCGCTGCTTGGACAGCGTGGTGTTGATGTGCTGGAGTGGGAGTCGTTCAGCGCGGGTTGGGTAACCGACATCGTCAAGCAGCTCAAGCTACCCAATGTCAACGTGCGTCGCGCCGACTATGGCGATATTGCCGATTTGTCCGCCGTTGATTTTGCCAACGACGTGGTGTTTGTCTGGAATGGCACCACCTCCGGGGTCAAGGTGCCCAATGGCGACTGGATTCCCGCTGACCGGGCCGGCCTGACTTTGTGTGATGCAACCTCGGCGGTGTTTGCCATGGCGTTGCCCTGGGAGAAGCTCGATGTGGTGACCTATTCTTGGCAAAAGGTGCTGGGCGGCGAAGGTGCCCACGGCATGCTGATTCTGAGCCCGCGTGCGGTGGCCCGTCTTGAGTCGTATAGCCCGCCATGGCCGATGCCGAAGGTGTTTCGCATGAAATCAGGCGGAAAGATCAGTGAAGGCCTGTTCAAGGGCGAAACCATCAACACACCGTCGATGTTGTGCGTGGCGGACTACCTGGACGCACTGAAGTGGGTCGAGAGCCTGGGCGGCGTTGCCGGCACCATCGCACGCAGCGAGGCCAACTTGAGGGTGATCGAAGCCTTTGTTGCAGCCAATGACTGGATTTCTTTTTTGGCCAAAAGCCCGGCCACCCGCTCCAATACCAGCGTGTGTCTGACGGTGGCAGCCACCGAGGAGCAGGTCAAGAAGATGGTCAAGCTGCTCGACGCCGAAGGTGTCGCGCATGACATGGGTGCCTACAAGGACGCGCCAGCCGGTCTGCGCATCTGGTGTGGAGCCACCGTCGAGTCGTCTGATCTGCAGGCGCTGATGCCCTGGCTCACATGGGCTTACCAACAAGTAACCGCCTGAGGCCACAACATGTACAAAGTCAGAACTTACAACCAGATTTCGGTCAAGGGCCTGGAGCGCTTTCCGCGCCAGTCGTATGAGGTCGGCAGCGACATCGGCAGTCCCGATGCGTTTTTGCTGCGCAGCCAGAAGTTGCAGGGTGTGGAAGTCCCCAAGTCCTTGCTGACGGTGGCGCGCGCCGGTGCAGGTGTCAACAATGTGCCGGTCGATCTGTACGGCAAACAGGGCATTGTGGTGTTCAACACCCCAGGGGCCAACGCCAACGCCGTCAAGGAACTGGTGATGGCGGGTATGCTGCTGGCTACACGCGGCATTCTGCCGGGTATGGCATATGTCAACTCGTTGATCAGCCTGACCGATGCCGCCGAAATGGCGCAACTGCTTGAAAAAGAAAAATCCCGCTTTGCTGGCGGAGAGATCAAGGGCAAGACGCTGGGCATTGTGGGGCTCGGGGCGATTGGCTCAATGGTCGCCGAGATGGCGCTGGCGATGGGTATGAAGGTGGTCGGCTTTGACCCGGCGCTGTCCATCGATGCAGCCTGGCGACTGTCGAGTGAAGTCAGCCGCATGGAAAACCTGCAGTCTTTGCTGGCCCGCGCTGACTACATCTCGATGCATGTGCCAGCTATGGACGCAACCCGACACCTGATCAATGAGGATGCGCTGACGATGGTCAGAACCGGTGCCGTGCTGCTCAACTTCGCGCGCGAGACCATTGTCGATTCAAGCGCCGTGCTGCGCAGCCTCGACAAAGGCAAGCTGGGCAAATATGTCTGCGACTTCCCCGAACCGGCACTGTTGAACCACCCCAAGGTTATCGCCATGCCGCACATCGGTGCCAGCACCGAAGAGTCGGAAGAAAATTGTGCGGTGATGGCCGCCAACCAGCTCATGGACTAC
>DAOSLL010000510.1:0-3624 GCA_035368905.1 Rhodoferax sp. | reverse complement strand
GACAAATTTCTGTATTACCCAGACTCGTGCAAGAAGGGGAAGTCTCTTTTGGTCGCATTGGTGCCGTTGTCGGTGCGCCACCTGCGATGACGCTGATTCAATATGGGCTACTGGATGGGGTGGGCGAGGCTATTCGCAGAACTTGGGAGACATCATTTCTGACCCTGCGTGTGATGGGGCAAATCGTGATCGGTCAAGCTTCGCTCAAAAATCTCAGTGGTCCAGTAACAATCGCCGACTACGCTGGAAAATCTGCCGCTATGGGTTTCAGCCAGTTTTTGTCATTTCTTGCACTCATGAGCGTGAGTTTGGGCGTTCTCAACCTGTTACCGTTGCCAGTGCTTGATGGAGGGCACCTGATGTATTATCTTTGGGAAGCACTTTCCGGGAAGCCGGTAGCGCCGTTTTGGACTGAACAATTGCAAAAAGGGGGCCTGGTCATCCTGTTGATGATGATGTCCGTTGCAATTGTTAACGACGTGACGCGTTTGCTGCCATGACCATTCGGCCTGTCCTCAACCTTCCGGACTACTTAAATTTAAAAAAAATGCAATTCAATCGTAATTTTCTGCGCCGTGTGTCCGTTGCGGCGGCGTCGCTTTTCGTGATTCAAGGTGCGTGGGCTTTAGAGCCATTTACAGTGAAGGATATTCGGGTTGAGGGACTGCAAAGGGCGGAAGCCGGAACGATTTTCGCCTCTTTGCCCGTACGTGTTGGCGATACCTATAGCGATGAAAAAGCGGCAGCATCGATAAAGGCGCTGTTTGGCCTCGGGTTGTTCAAGGATGTGCGCATTGAGGTCAACGGCGACGTGCTGGTTGTCATTGTTGAAGAGCGTCCCACCATTGCAGAAATGGAGTTCGTCGGAGCTAAGGAATTCGACAAGGATGTTCTCAAAAAGGCGCTAGCCCAAATCGGCTTGACGGATGGAAGGCCGTTTGACAAAGCGTTGGTTGATCGGGCCGAGCAGGAGTTGAAGCGTCAGTACATCAATCGCAGCATGTATGCGTCTGAAGTGATCACCACCGTGACCCCTGTTGAGCGAAATCGTGTAAACCTGAGTTTTGCCGTGGTGGAGGGAGAGCCAGCCAAAATTAGCGACATCCGCATAGTTGGCAGCAAGGCGTTTTCTGAGTCCACGTTGCGAGGGTTGTTTGATCTGGATACCGGTGGTTGGCTAAGTTGGTACACAAAGTCTGACCGATATGCGCGGGCCAAGCTGAATGCGGATCTGGAGGCCTTGCGCTCTTACTACCTGGCGCGTGGATATTTGGAATTCAAGGTGGAATCCACACAGGTTGCGATTTCCCCCAATAAGCAGGACATTGGCATAACGATCAATGTGAGCGAAGGGGATCAGTTTGTAGTTTCCAAAGTCAAACTTGAAGGCAACTTTTTGGGCAGAGAAGATGAGTTTCGTTCGTTGGTTGCAATTCAGGCAGGGCAGCCATACAACGCTGATCAAGTGGCTGTAACGTCGAAAGCATTTACCGACCATTTCGGTAATTTTGGCTATGCTTTTTCACGTATTGAACCTCGCACCGTGATCGATCGCACGACTAATCGGGTCGAGGTAACGCTGCTGGCTGATCCGTCGCGCCGAGTGTATGTGCGCCGGATCAATGTCGCTGGAAATGATCGAACACGTGATGAAGTGATACGCCGCGAGTTTCGCCAGCTTGAGGCGTCATGGTACGACGGGGAAAAAATCAAGCTCTCAAGAAATCGTGTGGACAGGCTTGGGTATTTCAAAGAAGTCACGATGGACACATCCGAAGTCCCTGGGTCCTTTGATCAGGTGGACTTGACCGTTACCGTATCTGAAAAACCCACGGGCAGTATCAGTTTGGGTGCAGGTATCTCGAGTGCCGATGGATTCGGCCTTTCGTTTGGATTCAAGCAGGACAATGCGTTTGGTTCGGGAAATTCTCTCGGTATCGAACTCAATACCAGTAAGCAGAATCGAACCTTGGTTTTCAATACAACGAATCCCTACTTCACAGAAGACGGTGTTTCGAGAACCATTGACGTATATCAGCGCAACACAAAGCCCTATGTTGATATCAATAGCTATGCCATTGAAACAACCGGCGGTAGTGTGCGCTTCGGTGTGCCATTTACTGAATACGACACTGTATTTTTTGGCCTCGGAATCGACCAGACTACAGTGGTGCCAGGCACGCTGTTGCCGGTGGTGTACCAGGACTTTGCCAACCGATTTGGTTTTACCAGTAGCGCCGTACCTCTGACCGTCGGTTGGGGGCGCGACACGCGTGACAGTGCATTGGTCCCGACGATCGGCAAGGTGATCAAGACCTCCGCTGAATGGAGTATTGCAGGAGAACTGAAGTACGTTCGTGCGACGGCCAACTACCAGCACTACATTCCCGTGACCAACAAAATCACAGGCGCATTCAATGCGGAATTGTCGGTCGGGTCAGGTACCGGCGACACACCATATCCCATTTTCAAGAACTTTTATTCCGGCGGCTTGGGCTCGGTTCGAGGATTTGAACAGGGAAGTTTGACAACTGGCCCCCAGCGAACACTGGGTTTGACTTCAACAGGTGGTACGAAGAAGATCAACTTCAATGCCGAATTGCTATCGCCCCTTCCCGGTGGTGGTAAGGATAGAACCCTGCGCCTATATGCATTCATGGATGTTGGTGGACTGTATGGGCCTGACGAGGCGATTCAGTTTTCCGATCTGCGCAGCTCGTACGGCGTAGGTATCAGCTGGATATCACCGGTTGGCCCACTGCGACTGGCGTTTGCCAAGCCGATCAGGCAATTTGAAAACGATAGAATTCAGTCTCTGCAATTCCAGATTGGAAGCTCCTTTTAATGATTACCTCAAAACGTCTCTGGTTGGCTACTGTTCTGCTTGCTGGCTGCGCCATCAGCGCAACCGCCCAGGATTTCAAAGTGGGTTACATCAACACTCAGGCCATCACTACGCAATCCAATCCTGCCAAAGCCGCACAGTCCAAGCTTGAGCAAGAATTCTCGAAGCGCCAGAAAGAGTTGACCGATCTGCAAGCGTCGCTGAAAAGTTTTGGTGAAAAATTTGACCGGGACGCGCCCACATTGAGCGAGAGTCAACGCAGTGCACGGCAAAAAGAAGGCGCTGAAATGTCGCGTGACTTGCAACGTCGTCAGCGGGAGTTTCAGGAAGACCTGAATGGTCGCCGCAACGAAGAGTTGCAGCTGGTGCTGGACCGGGCGACAAAGGCTGTGAAGCAGGTTGCGGACGCCGAAAAGTACGACATGGTGTTGCAGGAAGTGGTCTACGTCAATGCCAAGCATGACATTACTGAAAAGGTTTTGAAGATTCTCAACTCCGGCTCCAAGTGAGCCTTGGGCGAACGGGCCTGGAGAATGAAACTTGACCTGGCGACGATTGTTGCCTCTTTGGGAGGCGAGTTGCATGGTGACGGAGCCATCGTGGTGCATGGTTTGGCTCCGCTCGAGATCGCAACCGATTGCGAACTTAGTTTTCTAAGCAATCCCAGGTACCAATCTCAGCTCGTTGCTTCAAAGGCGGCATGTGTGATCGTGGCACCGGCGATGCAATCCATCGCGGTGGCACGTGGGGCGTGCATCGTCACGGACCAGCCCTATGTG
>DAOSLL010000509.1:0-3626 GCA_035368905.1 Rhodoferax sp. | reverse complement strand
GGTTCCTGGGATTGCAGGTTGCCTCCGGCATGTTCAGTGATGACGAGATTGCTGCCGCAGGACCGCTGGTACGGTTCGCTTCGTCCACCTGGGTCGGCAACGCAACTTTCTACCACAAGGAAATCGGCAAACTGATTTTGCTGGCGCTGGTCGCGCTGCACCTGGCTGCCATCAGTTTCTATTTTTTTAAAAAGGGCGAGAACCTGGTCAGGCCCATGGTGACCGGTGACAAGACACTGGATTTCCCGGCGACGAGTTCGAGCGACCAAAGCGCTGACCGCACCAGAGCCGCCGTCATCATCCTGCTTTGCGCGGCCCTGGTCAGTGGCTTTATCGTATGGCTCGGGTAACGGCAGGCTTGACCTGCACGCCAGCGGAGCAGCGTGCGCAAACTGCTCCCTATCCCCCGTTTCAACCTGTTCAACCTGTTCAACCTGGATTCCTCGGTTGGATGCCACCAGGCGCGCCGCCAGTGATTCAATCGTGCGATTAACGTTGTCACCCAATGGGTGAACCCCATCGAAGCTGAAAAGTAAATGCTCATAAGAACTTGCAGATGAATACAAGCAGCCAACTGAGGAATCCGGGTTCAAGGATGGTGTGCAGAGAATTGAAAAAGCCCTCAGCATCGTGGCAATAGATGGTTGGGTGACCATGAATCTTTGAGCCTGCCGTATTGATGCGCTGCGGCTGCAAACCGACCGCAACCGCTCTATTTGCACCGGTGTTTTGACCCATCGCCGGGCTATGGGCAGGCAAATCCAGCACCGCTCGCCGGGGGTTGCCGGGGTAGGTTCTCGCTGCTCGATCCACAAATCCGACCTCGTGCTGGCCCAAACCAAGGCAAGGATGTCAACTCTGACGCTGGAACCTGAAAACTGCAAAATCCACGCAGAACGATGTCCAACTTGTCAGTGAATGCAACAGTTGCCAGAGACTTGGCACGGTGGCATTCAGGCATGACCAGCGCGGATTCGGTCGCCACGGCAAGCGCAGCAAAGGACGCCACCAGATGCCCACATCCTGCTCAACAAAGCGCCCGTTGTACAGGCGATGGTCAACACGCACCTTGACCTGGGGGTACCAGAAAAGACTTTGAGTTCGTTTTGTCGTCACCGAAGGCTAAGGTGTCAGACAAAAATGACTTGATCAGTTCGGCTGCGCTGACAAGCGCTATGCGTTGTTGCAAACCGCTTGCGTAGCCAGCTAAACCCGGTGCGCCACGGTGGTCATCAGCTTGGCAGCCAGCTTCATCAGCGCTTTTGCCGGCGCAGGCAAATCCATCGCGCCAAGTTCCTGGGCTTCGAGTGCATGACGCGCTTCATCTTCTTTCATTTGCGCCACGATGGCCCGTGATGCATGGTCGCCTGCGGGCAAAAGGCTCAGATGGCTGTCCAGGTGCGCTTCGACCTGGTTTTCGGTCTCCACCACAAACCCCAGGCTGACCCGGTCACCCAGCCGCCCAGCCAGCAACCCGATGCCAAAGGCACCTGCATACCACAGCGGGTTGAGCAGCGAGGTGCGGTCGCCCAGTTCCTTCAAACGTGCCTCGGTCCACGCAAGGTGATTGGTTTCTTCGTCACTGGCCCTCATGAAATGGGCGCGAAGTGCTTCATTTTGTGTTGCAAAGGCTTGCGCCGTGTAGAGCGCCTGGGCACACACCTCGCCAACATGATTGACGCGCATCAGCGCACCGGCCTGTTGCTTCTCAGCTTCAGACAGCTCAGTGACATCACCTGCCAGGGTCGGGCAGGCCTGCGCAGCGCTGTGACTTGCAAAGATGGTGCGCAGCGCCGCATCGGCAGTGCTCAGAAGTCGGTCGATCATGGCGTGTTTCTTGGCTCTTGAAGTGAAATGGACGGGCAGACCCGGATAAATTGTAGAGCCGTCCAACGGAAAGTTGGCCCTAGGTTTGTCATGCCCACCATCGTGACATAGCCACCTCCGGTCAGTCAGATCAGTGACCGTCCGCCGATGTCAGAAGTCCGCTTTGCACCATGCCGACTACAAGCCGATGTTCTGTCATGCGGTCACGGTGCGCAACCTGGCCCAGCCGTTGGCACTCGACTGCTGGCGGCAAAGTCTGGACGACAGCCTGCTGGAAAAGGTGCCATGGTCTTGTGAAGCCGACTATGCCAATCAGCTTGATGCCAACTCCAGAGGTACCCGATGGGGCGGCTCGAAGCAATTCCAGTTTGCTATCAAATACAAAGCTATTGGCGCTTTATGCATAAGCGCTACAGCACGATTTGATCAACAAATGGTGGGTTCAATGGGCGATCGGCGGACAACAAAAAAGCCCCTCGGAAGGGGCTTTTGAGGAAGCAGTGGCTGCCAAAAATCAGAACCGGTGGCGTACACCCAATGCCAGGCCAGTGGAGTCGGTGCCAGCGGACGCGGTCACGCCACCCAGGTAGCCATTACCGCCGGGTGCCACCTGGGCGAGGTTCTTGTTGTTATAACGAACCAGCACGGCATTCAGGTCGGTGCGTTTGGACAGCGCATAGCTGTAGGCCACCCCGAATGACGCAACATCGGCATCAGCCGGACGGCTGTCGTTATAACGGTTGTAAGCCACTGAAGCCGTATGCGGGCCAGTGACATAGCGATAGCCGATGTGGAACAGCGTCCCGTCTTGCTTGAAGGCATCAATAAACGCCGACTGAATCTTGTCAGCCGTTGGTCCCGCCAAAGAACCCAGGCCAGCCAAAGAAGGCAACAGGGAAGCAGAAATCACCGAAAGACCGGCGGGGTGATCGTCAGTGATCTTGGCTGCCAGCGTACTGAACGAACTGTTGCCAAGATTCATCGATGCACCCACCACGGATGAAGTCAGGGACTTCTTCCCCAATTCGTTGTTTTTGGAGTTGTAACCAAGGCCGACCGAGAAAACGCCGGTTTTGTAACCCAAATTGAAGCCCACCAGTCGGTTCTGACTACCACCTTGCGTTGATTCGCCAGGTGCATACATCAAGGAACCTGAGAGGCCACCTTGAGCAATCCGGTAGGCCAGCGCATTGGACGCACGGATTTCAAACACCGCCGGGAACTGCACAATCTGGCCTGCTGACAGGCCAGATTGGGTGGCCATGATGTCGTATGTGCCAAAGGTTTCATAAGCCGGTGTGTACTGACGACCGGCCAGAATGCCACCCACAGGCGTGATCAGACCGACAAAAGCTTGCCGGTCAAACACATTGCCTGTCACATTGACACCATATTGCGCCGCCAACAAGGCATCAACACCGCTAACGGCCGCCTGGTAAGCACCTTGTAGCGTTGCAGATGACGAGGTAAGGCCCAGCAAGGTCGCCTGTGAGTAACGGTCTGACAACTGGCTGCCCGAAATGGGTCTGTTGCTTGATGCGCCGGTATCGAGTTCAACCCGGGCTTCCAGGGTAAAAATCGCCTTGTAACCGCCGCCCATGTCTTCGGTGCCCTTGAGACCCCAGCGCGAGCCTTCCATGATGCCGCTGGCAAGCTGCGTCACGGTGCCGCCTTTCAAGCCGCTGACCGAGGTAATGCCAGCATCGGCCAGGCCATACAGTGTGACACTGGATTGGGCGCTGGCCAGATCGGCGCAGCACAGGGCGCCGACAAGGGCTGCGGATTTGAGGGTAAAGGGC
>DAOSLL010000508.1:0-3630 GCA_035368905.1 Rhodoferax sp. | reverse complement strand
GGTTATTCTTGCATCGACACTGGCCGCTCTGGCCGCGGTTGGATACACCGCCCATGCCACCAGCCAACGTGCCTACCTGGCATCGCAGACCCGCCTGAATGAACTGCTTGACACCATCGAGGGCACGCTCGCCGTGGCGTGTTTCGCCAAGGATCAGACCCTGGCCGGGGAACTGGCGCAGGGTTTGCTGAGCAATTCCGATGTGCTGGGAGTCAGCATTGCGACTGGGCAGGAGACGCTCACCGACATGCATCGCGGTCAATCCAGTGGCCCACCTGCCATGCTGCTCAAGCGCCAGGTGTATTCGCCGTTCGACCGGCATAAGCAGGTTGGCGAAATCTTGTTAACCCCTGACCCACTGGTGATTGAAGCCCGGATCAGAGAAGAAGTCTGGTTTGCCGCAATTCAATTGAGCTGGCAGTTGGCCATGGTCACGTTTGCCGTGGTGGTGATGATGCTGCTGTTCATCGTGCGCCCGATGAAGGCCATTTCCGACCGCTTGCACCAGATGGATCCTGCTGCGGGTGAGCGTCTGGCGACACCACAAGGACATGCCAGCACTGAAATAGGCCAGTTGGTCGAGGACATCAATGCGCTGTCTGATCGTCTGGTCAGCGCCTTGGCGACGGAACGCAAATTGCGTCTGCAAGGTGAAATCGACGAAAAGCGCTACCACACGATTTTCGACAATGCCGAATCCGGGTTGTTCTTGATCGACAGCCAGGGTTTGCTGACTTCCTGGAATCCGGCCTTTGCGCGCTTGTTTTCCATTCTTCCGCAACCCTTGCCGAACGATCCGTTTGTGCTCACTATCGGACAACTGCCCTGGCAAAGCCCGAGCCAGATGAGTGAACTGGTGCGCAGCGCCGTGGAGCAAAACCAGGCTGTGGCACAAGACTTTCAGTATGTCAACCCGCAAGGCCAGCTTAACTGGATCAACATGGTGCTCAGTCCGGTTGGTGACAACCTTTTGCAAGGCGTGGTGCACGATGTCAGTCGCCTCAAAGAGTCTGAAGCCTATGCAAGGCGCCAGGTCATCACCGACTCTCTGACC
This sequence comes from Rhodoferax sp., assembly GCA_035368905.1. Taxonomy (GTDB): domain Bacteria; phylum Pseudomonadota; class Gammaproteobacteria; order Burkholderiales; family Burkholderiaceae_C; genus Rhodoferax. Next base: position 2,576 of record DAOSLL010000508.1, on the reverse strand, counting down.
GGTCTGGTCAACCGTCTCGGGCTGGAAGAGCGCCTGCAGGCTCATCTGCAGGAATTCGCCGCGACAAAAATAGGCGGTTTTACCCTGCTGATGATCAATCTGGACGAGTTCCGCCAAGTCAATGAAGGCATGGGCCTGCCGGCCGGTGACAACATCTTGCAGAGCACCACCAGCCGACTGTCAGCCTGCATCAAAAGTGAAGATACCCTGGCGCGCCTGGCGGCCGACAACTTCTGCATCATCCTCAGTGGTGTCACCCAGGGTGAGGTGGTTGAACGGATTGCCAACCGCATCTTGCAGGCGATTCGACAAACCTATTTCGTTGATGGTTCGCCAGTCAACCTGCATGCCAGCATCGGCATCACGCTGTTTCCAAACGACGGATTCGACGTGCCAATGCTGTTGCGCCAGACAGAACTCGCCCTGGACAGTGCCAAATCCGCCGGTGGCGACACGCAAGTGTTTTTTGACCCGACACTGACCGAAGCGGTGGAATACCGCAGACACCTGGAAAGCGACTTGCGCAGCGCCATCCAGAAGAATGAATTGGTGCTCTTTTTCCAGCCCATCATCGACTTGAACGCGCAGCGCTTGTCTGGAGCCGAGGCGCTGATCCGTTGGCGACATCCGACCCGTGGGCTGGTGTCGCCCGACAGCTTCATTCCACTGGCAGAAAAAGTCGGCCTGATTGCCGAGATCGGCCTGTTCGTGGTGGATCGCGCTTGTCAGCAACTGCTGAGCTGGAAAAACCAGGGCTTGGACTACACCCTGTCGCTGAATGTTTCGGGCCGACAGATTCCGGATCGCCTGTCGCCTGACATGCTCAATTCGGTGGTTCAGCGATATGGCATTTCGCCGGACCGGCTGGCGCTGGAAATCACCGAAGGCGTGATGCTGCACGATGTCGAAAAGTCGCTGCAATGGCTTGGTGCCGTTCACAGGATGGGCTTTCGCGTTTATCTTGATGACTTTGGCACCGGCTACTCGTCGCTGTCCTATCTCAAGTTGTTTCCGGTGGATACGCTGAAAGTGGACAAATCCTTTGTACAGGACATGCAGGACGACAGCAACGAATACAAACTGGTTGCGGCCATCATCGCCATGGGTCGCGGCCTGGGCCTGGAGATCGTCGCAGAAGGGGTCGAACTGAAAAGTCATCTGACGGCACTCAAACGCATGGGATGCCACTATGCGCAAGGTTATTACTTTTCGCAACCGGTACCAGCAGAAGAATTCGCTGCGGCGGCGGCACGGGTGGCGGAATTGCTGGCGCAGCCGGAAACCTGAAGTCGGCGCGGTGGGTTTGACTGGCAAGACGGCGTGTGATTGACTGGCGCGCTTTGTTGGCCAATCAGCAGCGCAGTCGGCTTTGCCTGCCAACATTTTATATTTGCTATTTAAGTTATAGCTTGTAGCGCTTATGGGACGGGCGCTAGAGGCCTATTTGGCATATGAGTGTGAACTTGGAACTGGCGCGGCTTACGCCCTGTATGCAAAAACCAGTGCGACGCTCTGCTGACATGGCGCCGGCTGAACTCAATCTGCAATGGCTGCTTTGCTGACACCACGCAAAGGGTTGCTGCTGCTGGTGATCCGTGCTTTTCGCCGACGCGGGCTTTACTACAATTTGAACGTTGCTTCCCGACTGACCAAACCAGTCAACTTTTAGAAACGTTCACATGTTGATCAAGCGCATTACCGTCGGCGAAGTCATTGTTCCCCTTAAAGTTCCCTTCAAAACCGCACTGCGCACGGTCAATGAACTCAATGACCTGGTGCTGATTGTCGAAACCGACACCGGTCACACCGGCTATGGTGCGGCCACTGCCACGGCGGTCATCACGGGCGATTTGCTTGACTCGATGCGCGCTGCGCTGGCTTTGATTGCGCCTCACTTGCTTGGCAAGAGTCTGCTTGATTTCAACACCCTGCTGCGCACCATTCACCAGTCGATTGTTCACCACGACAGCCTGAAAGCGGCACTGGAGATTGCGCTGTTTGACCTGCGCGCCCAACAGGTCGGTCTGCCTTTGTACCGGTTGCTCGGCGGTGGAGAGCCGGTGATCAAGACCGACATCACCATCAGTGTCAATGACACCGACATCATGGTGGCCGATGCCAGGCGGGCTGTGGCTGAAGGCTTTGACTGCCTCAAAATCAAATTGGGCGGGCACGCCTGGCGAGATGATGTGCTCAGCGTGGTGGCGATTTTCCGCGCGGTTGGGCCCAACGTGGCGCTGCGCCTTGATGCCAATCAGGGTTGGAGCCCGAAACAGGCGGTGCAGGTGATACAGGCGCTTGAAAAGGCTGATATTGCGCTTGAATTGGTCGAGCAACCGGTGAAGGCGTCTGATGTGGTTGGCCTCAAGTTTGTCACTGAACACACGCTGACACCCATAGTGGCCGATGAGGCGGTGTTTTGTGTCAGCGATGCATTGCACCTGCTGGTGACCCACAGTGCGGACATCATCAACATCAAGCTCATGAAATGCGGCGGCATCAGCCAGGCGATCGAGGTGGCCAACCTGACGCGCATGCACCACAAGACCTGCATGCTGGGATGTATGCTCGAAGGT
>DAOSLL010000507.1:0-3634 GCA_035368905.1 Rhodoferax sp. | reverse complement strand
GCGAGCGCAATGCGGCGCGCATCTTCAACGCCGACCACTGCTTTTTTGTCACCAATGGCACCAGCACCAGCAACAAGATGGTCTGGCACCACACGGTGGCACCGAACGATGTGGTGGTGGTGGACCGCAATTGTCACAAATCGATTTTGCACGCCATCATCATGACCGGTGCCATTCCGGTGTTTCTGAAACCCACGCGCAACCACTTTGGCATCATCGGTCCGATCCCCAAACACGAATTTGAGCCGGCCGCCATCAAAGCCAAGATTGCCGCCAACCCGCTGGTCAAACAGCATCTGCCGGGCCTTGATGCCAACCAGATCAAACCCCGGGTGCTGACCCTGACCCAGTCCACTTACGACGGGGTGCTTTACAACACCCAAACTGTCAAAACCATGCTCGACGGTTATGTGGAGAACATCCACTTTGACGAGGCCTGGCTGCCGCACGCGGCGTTTCATCCGTTTTACGGCACCTATCACGCCATGGGCAAGCGACGCGCACGACCAAAACACGCCATGGTGTACGCCACTCAATCGATCCATAAGCTGTTGGCCGGCATCAGCCAGGCCAGCCATGTGCTGGTGCAGGATTCACAAACCGTCAAACTCGACAAGCACCTGTTCAATGAGGCCTATCTGATGCACACCAGCACCAGCCCGCAATACAGCATCATCGCCAGTTGCGATGTGGCCGCAGCCATGATGGAACCACCGGGTGGGACCGCATTGGTGGAGGAGAGCATTGCCGAGGCGCTGGATTTTCGTCGCGCCATGCGAAAGATTGACCAGGAATACGGCGACGACTGGTGGTTCAAGGTCTGGGGTCCGGACAAACTGGCCGACGAAGGCATTGGTCGCGCCGACGACTGGATCATCAAGGGCGAATCGCGCAGCAACAAGTCCGGTGGCAACTGGCACGGATTTGGCAAAATGGCAACCGGTTTCAACATGCTTGATCCGATCAAATCGACCATCGTCACGCCCGGCATGGACCTCGACGGCAAATTTGCCCGGACCGGCATTCCCGCGTCGGTCGTGACCAAGTTTCTGGCCGAACATGGCGTGGTGGTTGAGAAGACCGGGCTCTACAGTTTATTCATCATGTTCACGATCGGCATTACAAAGGGCCGCTGGAACAGCATGTTGACGGCGCTTCAACAGTTCAAGGACGACTACGACAAGAACCAGCCGATGTGGCGCATCCTGCCCGAGTTTTGCCTGAAGCATCCCAAATACGAATACATGGGCCTGGCTGACCTGTGTCAGCATGTGCACCAGTTGTATGCCAAGTACGACATTGCCCGCTTAACCACCGAAATGTACCTGAGCGACCTGGCTCCGGCCATGAAGCCCAGCGATGCCTACGCACACATTGCGCAGCGCTTGACCGAGCGGGTGGAAATAGACGAGCTGGAGGGGCGTGTGACGGTCGGGCTCGTTACCCCGTATCCGCCCGGCATTCCGTTGCTTATTCCGGGTGAGGTGTTCAACAAGAAAATCGTTGACTACCTGAAGTTTTCACGCGAGTTCAACACCCAATGCCCCGGATTTGAGACTGATATTCATGGGCTGGTGGAAGTGGTCAGACCCGACGGGCAGGTTCACTACTTTGCGGATTGCGTGAAACCCTGAAAAACATACTGCCGACCCCGCGTACGCCGTTTCCCGGTGTTTTTTTTTGCCGGTCAGTGCTGAAACATCGTGATATCAGCCAGCACATCGGCATCGGGCGCGCTGGTAAGCAGCGCTTTAAGATCAAGTTTCAACAGCAGCACCACCATCAATGGCAAGGCATCCAGGCTGGCTTCATTGACCCCGTCGCTGTCTGCCAGGCGCGCGGCCAGATGTAAAACCGCTGCCAGTTTTGACATCTTTTGGGCCAACAGCGGCTGGGCTGCGTTTTGCAAACCTTGCACCAGCGTGCCTGGAAAATCCCAGTGCCTGGCCATCTCGGCGACCACCTGGCCCTCGTCAAATCCAAGCAAGTGTCGCTGCAGCGACCAACGCACGCCGGGCTCACCCGGTTTGGCCTGCAACTGTGGCAAAACCTCCGGACGAACCCTGCACAGACTGATCTCGCCCAGCCGCAGCATCATGCCAGCCAGCCACGCCTCTTGCACGTCTGCTTCGCACTGGGCCGCCAGCCACTGTGAATATCCCGCACACAGCATGCAATAGCGCCAGAACGCCATCCGATCCATGCCAGCGGGCAGATTGACCAGACGAGCCAGGCAAATCGACAGCGCGCGGGCCCGAATCAGTGACATGCCGACCACACTGATAGCCCGGTCCAGGGTGTCCACCGTGCCCGACAGGCCGAACATGGCACTGTTGGCCATGCGCAGCAGCGTGGCAGTCAGCGCGGGATCTTTGCTGATGATGCGGGACACTGTGTCAATGTCGGCATCTTCGTCGGCAAATGTTCGCAGCAGCGCCTGACCCACCTCGGGCATCACAGGCCAATCCAGGGTTGTCAAAAAAGCGCTCAGGTCGGGGTGCGCAGCGTTGCTTGGTGTCAGCGTCATGATGTTGGGCCAGTAGGTTTGGGTTTGAAGTCGCAATACTTTGCCAATGAACACTGCCAGCAGCGCGGTGTACGCGCCTTGCAGACATAGCGTCCATGCAGAATAAGCCAGTGATGGGCATCAGGCTGAAATTGTGCGGGAACCTGTTTCAGCAACGCTTGCTCCACCGCACGTGGCGTTGTCCCAGGTGCCAGCCCGGTGCGGTTGGCCAGGCGGAAAATGTGGGTGTCAACCGCCATGGTTGGCTCGCCAAAAGCCACATTGAGCACCACATTGGCGGTTTTTCGTCCCACGCCGGGCAGGGCTTCGAGTGCCTCGCGGGTGCGTGGCACTTGCCCATCATGCAGATCAAGCAACATTTGACAGGTTTGCATCAAGTGGCGCGCCTTGGCATGGTACAGACCGATGGTCTTGATGCAAGACTCCAACCCTTCCAGCCCGAGCGCCAGCATTTTTTGCGGAGTGCCAGCTAGCAGGAAAAGCTGCTGGGTGACTTTGTTGACGCTGACATCAGTGGCCTGGGCGGACAGCAAAACGGCAGTGAGCAACTCGAATACGCTGGCAAATGCCAGTTCAGTCTGCGGCAGCGGGTTGCTGGCAGCCAGCGTCGAAAAAAACGCATCAATGTCAGCGGGTTTCATGAAGCCAGGCTGACATTGACAAATGACTCAGCCGCCGGGAAAGTGGCCTTCATCCAGCGCACATCCAGCCCTAGTGCGGCGATCACATCGTGCGGCAAGTCATCGACTGTTTCGGCAGACGCGGCAGGCGTGTCCGCCAGCAAGCCAGCCAGGTTAACGACCGCCCCCATTCTGGAAAAAGCCTGCTCAACCAGGGGGTCATAAACGCGCTCAAGCGCCTGCACAATCTGCATCGGAAAGTTCCAGCGGCGCGCCAGTTCGGCGGTGATCTGGCCTTCAGAAAAACCAATCAGCCGCTTTTCGCGCTCCCAGCGACCACCGGGCAGGTGCGGCAGTGCCTCGATCTCGGCCAATGCCAGTGGGTCGACTTGACCAATCAGCAACTCGCCCAGGCGCTGCATCATGCCGGTCAGCCAGGCCAACTGTTGGTCGATGTCAAGCGCTGTAGCCAGCCATTGGGCATAGC
>DAOSLL010000506.1:0-3635 GCA_035368905.1 Rhodoferax sp. | reverse complement strand
CCAAGCATCTTATCGCTGTATTTGGCGCTTTCCAAGACCAAATTGTGTCATTTTGAGTTGCACGGCACCGGTCTCCCTTCCGTTTTTGTCAGTTGTATCGTGACGGTTGACAATTTTGTCACTTCTGCATGGCGTTGTGCCCAGAGCCTCGGCTCCGTGGGCAAAACCTTAGCCATCTTGTGGGAAGTCCAATGCCTGAGTAGTTGGCCAAATTGGCCAGCTTGGGTTGATTTGGGTATCGGGTGATCCGAATGAATTTGTTCGCATGGCAGCGCCGTCATTCCCGCGAGGGCGGGAATCCAAAAAGGCACCAATAGGTTGTTTTTGTACTCATCAAGTCGCTCAAGCAGAGCAACAAGTTCCGCACTGCGGTGGCACTCTTCCCAGTTGGCAAGAATATGGCCTGCATGGCGATCAATTCCAGCCAGAAAAGCCGCTCGCAGTGTAAGAATGGACGCAGCACACCCGACTATGTCTGGGCCGGGCTAGCTTTTCTTGCCCTGCATCAATTGAACAACTATGGGCAACCCATGAAACAAATACTGATTCTTGTCGCTGCTGCGGTTCTGATCCTTGGCTTTTTTGCGCTGGACTTGAACCAATACCTGACGCTGGAAGGAATGAAAGCCAGCCTGGGGCAATTCGAGGCGCATCGCGCGGCAGCGCCGGTTGTCGTTGGGCTGGCATTTTTTGGTGTTTACGTGGCAGTCACGGCGCTTTCGTTGCCGGGGGCTGCCATTCTGACGCTGGCGGCTGGTGCCTTGTTTGGCTTGACGGTGGGCACTTTGATAGTGTCGTTTGCCTCCAGCCTGGGGGCGACCCTGGCGTTTCTGGCCTCCCGTTATGTACTGCGCGATGCCATTCAGCGCCGTTTTGGCGAACGGCTCAAGGCCATCAACGAGGGCATGGCCAAAGACGGGCCGTTGTACCTGTTCACCTTGCGTCTGGTGCCGGTGTTTCCGTTCTTTTTGGTCAATCTGCTGATGGGCCTGACCCCCATTCGCACCTTGAGCTACTACTGGGTCAGCCAAGTGGGGATGCTGGCCGGTACCCTGGTCTATGTCAACGCCGGTACCCAATTGGCCCAAATCACCAGTTTGTCGGGCATTGTGTCGCCCGGCCTGCTGCTTTCGTTTGCACTGCTTGGCGTGTTCCCCATGCTGGCCAAGAAGTTCCTGGGCTTTTTGCAAAGCCGCCGGGTTTACGCCAAATGGCTGCGGCCCAAATCATTTGACCGCAATCTGGTGGTGATTGGTGGCGGTGCAGCGGGCCTAGTCAGCGCTTACATTGCGGCAGCGGTCAAGGCCAAAGTGACTTTGGTTGAAGCGCACAAAATGGGTGGCGATTGCCTGAACTATGGCTGTGTGCCGAGCAAGGCGTTGATCAAGTCGGCCCGCATTGCCAACCAAATGCGGCATGCAGAAGACTATGGCTTGAGTGCGACTGAACCCCGGTTCAGTTTCAGCAAGGTGATGGCCCGTGTGCATGCGGTGATTGCTGCCGTCGCACCCCATGACAGCGTGGCGCGCTACACCGAATTGGGCGTGGAGGTGCTCCAAGGCTACGCAAAAATCGTCGGTCCCTGGACCGTTGAAATCAAGCTCAATGACGGTGGCACACAACGCCTGACCACCCGTGCCATCGTCATCGCCGCCGGTGCCCGCCCGTTTGTGCCGCCGCTGTCGGGGCTGGACGATGTGGGCTATGTCACCAGCGATACGGTGTGGGACGAATTTGCCCGGTTGGATGCGCCGCCGGCACGTCTGGTGGTGTTGGGCGGCGGCCCAATTGGCTGCGAACTGGCGCAAAGTTTTGCCCGCCTGGGCTCCAGGGTGACGCAGATCGAGATGGCACCGCGCATCATGATCCGCGAAGACATCGAGGTTTCTGACCTGGCGCGCGATGCTTTGGCCCGCGATGGCGTGGATGTGTTGACCGGCCACAAGGCGTTGCGTTGTGAACGTGAGGGGATTGAGGGTGTGGGCGACGGCGTACGCAAGTTCATCGTGGTTGAACATCAGGGGCAAGAAGAGCGCATTGAGTTCGATGCCCTGCTGTGCGCCGTGGGCCGGGTGGCCCGCCTGCAAGGCTACGGTCTGGAAGATTTGGGCATTCCCACCCAGCGCACCGTGGCGGTGAACGATTACCTTGAAACCCTTTACCCCAACATTTACGCAGCAGGCGACGTGGCCGGCCCCTATCAATTTACCCACACGGCAGCACACATGGCTTGGTATGCAGCCGTGAATGCGCTGTTTGGTGATTTCAGAAAGTTCAAGGTGGACTATTCAGTCGTGCCCTGGGCGACCTTTATTGAGCCCGAAGTTGCCCGTGTGGGGCTCAATGAGCAAGATGCCAAAGAAAAAAACATCCCGTATGAAGTCACGAAGTACGGTATTGACGACCTGGACCGCGCCATTGCCGATGGCACCGCGCACGGCTTTGTCAAAGTGCTGACCGTGCCCGGCAAAGACCGCATTCTGGGTGTCACCATTGTGGGCGAACACGCTGGCGACCTGCTGGCTGAATTTGTGTTGGCCATGAAGCACGGTCTGGGCCTGAACAAAATTCTGGGCACCATTCACACCTACCCGACGCTGGCCGAGGCCAACAAATATGCGGCAGGCGAGTGGAAGCGCGCCCATGCACCGCAAAAGCTGTTGGCCCTGTTGGGGCGATTTCATGCCTGGAGGAGAGGTTGATCATGTTGTTACGCCGAAATTTCATTGCCCTGCTGGCCTTGCCAGTTTTTGCCTCGCAGACGCAGGCGCAGGCACAAGCCGTGCCGACCAGCGACTGGGATGCGCTGTTGAAGAAACATGTGCGCAGCTTGCGCGGGAGCCAGGCAACCGAGGTGGATTACGCCGGATTTGCCGCAGATCGAACACGGCTGCAAAGCTGGCTGGCTGGCAATGGCAAAGTGACGCGCGCCGAATTTGACCGCTGGGGCAAGCCCGAGCAGTTGGCGTTTTTGATCAATGCCTACAACGCATGGACGGTGGAACTGGTGCTCACCGGCTACCCCGGCGTTCAGTCCATCAAAGACCTGGGTTCTTTCGTCCAATCGCCCTGGAAAAAGAGTTTTGTCCCGTTGCTGGGCGAAACCCGGTCGCTCGACGACATCGAGCATGGCCTGATTCGCGGTTCTGCTCGTTACAACGAGCCGCGCATTCATTTTGCGGTGAATTGCGCCAGCATTGGCTGCCCGGCATTGCGGGCGCAGGCTTACAACGCGGCACAACTTGAAGCACAACTGGAGGACGCAACGCGCCAGTTCCTGTCGGACCGCACCCGCAACCGCTTCGAGTCCGGTGCGCTCAAGGTGTCGAGCATCTTCAAGTGGTACCGCAAGGATTTCGAGCAGGGCTGGCGCAATGCCCGCAGCCTGGGCCAGTTTCTGGCGCTGTACAGCAGCGCTTTGGGTTTAAGCGCTGAGGTGGCCAGCCAAGTTGCCAGTGGACAGGTCAACATTGAGTTTCTGGACTATGACTGGCGGCTCAACGGGCTCCGGTCGTAACAGAGTTTTTGGCCTCCAGCCCTTGCAGAATAAGCGCTAGCAGCTATGGTTTTTGTATCAAACCGGGTTCATCTGCGCATACCCCAGACCCCTCTGCGCCACAAACTGGTGCACCGTG
>DAOSLL010000505.1:1998-3641 GCA_035368905.1 Rhodoferax sp. | reverse complement strand
ATCCATGCTGTGGGCAATGCCGGATTTGGCTGATCCCAGGCCAATCCTGGTCATGGCATCCTTGAATTTCAGGCGATCTTCGGCCTTGTCGATGGCTTGCGGTGTCGCGCCAATCAATTCGACCGGCTTGCCAGTCGCGGCACCGGTGTATTTGCTCAACACGCCGTTGTGCCACAGGTCCAGCGCACAGTTCAGCGCGGTTTGGCCACCCATGGTTGGCAAAATCGCATCCGGGCGCTCTTTGGCAATGATTTTTTCGACCGTTTTCCAGGTGATGGGCTCAATGTAGGTCACATCGGCCGTTGCCGGGTCGGTCATGATGGTGGCTGGGTTGCTGTTGATCAGGATGACCTTGTAGCCCTCTTCGCGCAGCGCCTTGCAGGCCTGCACGCCGGAATAGTCAAACTCGCAGGCTTGTCCGATGATGATGGGCCCAGCACCGATGATGAGGACGCTTTGGATATCAGTACGTTTTGGCATAGTGTCAGACTGCTATTTGGTGGGGTACACGCAGCCGCTGGCGGCTGCAACTGCAAATTCAGGTTCAAAAAAGGTCAGGATGGCCTGTGACATTGGCTGCCGTGCTGGCATGACAAGACAGCGAATAGATGACGCTGCCCATCCACATCAGTTCAAGTTGGCGGTCGCCAGCTTGGCACCGAACCAGACAAACAGGCCTCCCACCAGACTCGATAAGCTGGCCGACAAGCGCTTGCGCTGGTTGAAGGTGTTTGCCAGGCGGGCACCGGCAAAAATCAGCGCCGTCAGGTAAACGGCACTGAAGATCATCAAAATAGCGCTCAGAATCAGGAACGGCAGCTCAGGATGGGCATAGCCCGGATCAATGAACTGCACAAAAAACGACAGCAAAAACAAAATCGCCTTCGGGTTCAGCAGGCTGATGACCAAGGCACGGCGAAAAGGTCGCTGCAAATTCGCATTTGCCAAGATGCCCGGGGCCGCCGCTGCGGCAACCGCATCCAAGGCATCAGCGCGTGCTCGCAGACCCGACAGGGTTGAACGCAACAAGTTCAGACCAACCCAACACAGATAGCCTGCCCCCGCATACTTGACCACCAGGAACAGTGCCGGATGGGTGCGCAGCAAGCTGGCGGCACCCAAAGCGGTGCACAGCAGCAAAATGCTGTCGCCCAAGAACACCCCGAACGCTCCGTGGTAGCCAGCCCGCACGCCGCGTGCGGTGGCCACCGACAGCACATACAGCGAGTTGGGCCCGGGCAACAAAATGATGCCAAACGCACCGACGACGTAAGTCCACACATCGGTCACACCGTAAAAACTCATTTGCGCGACTCCATCGAAGCGATGAAGCGGTCAAACAAATAGCCAATGTCGTGCGGACCGGGCGAAGCTTCCGGGTGCCCCTGAAAACAGAAGGCTGGCTGATCGGTGCGCTCAAGTCCCTGCAGCGTGCCATCAAACAGGCTGATGTGGGTGGCACGCAAATTGGCAGGCAGGGTGCTTTCATCAACCGCAAAACCGTGGTTCTGGCTGGTGATGCTGACGCGTCCACTGTCGAGGTCCTTGACCGGGTGATTGGCACCGTGGTGGCCAAACTTCATCTTGAAGGTTTTGGCACCGCTGGCCAGCGCCATGATCTGGTGCCCCAGACAAATACCAAA
>DAOSLL010000505.1:0-1988 GCA_035368905.1 Rhodoferax sp. | reverse complement strand
AGTGGGTATGCCGGTGTTGATCAGTTCTGCTGCAGCGGCTATGGCGTAGTCGCAAGGCTGCGGGTCGCCTGGGCCGTTGCTCAAAAATATGCCGTCTGGCCGGAACTTCAGCACCTCGGCAGCAGTGGTTTGTGCCGGCACCACCGTCACCTTGCACCCACGCTGGGCCAACATGCGCAAAATGTTCTTTTTCACCCCAAAATCGTAGGCTACGACCGAGTAGTCCGCGTCAGTCTGCTGGCCATAACCCGGCTTGCCACCCAGCGAGGCGTTGAACAAAGCCCATTCGGTCTGCGTCCAGTCATAAGCCGCCTTGGCCGACACCACTTTGGCAAGGTCGGTGCCTGCCATGCTCGGCGCTGCCTTGGCCAGCAGCAGCGCGCGGTCAATTGCCGCCGGAGTGACGCTTTCGCCATCGGTCAAGGCCAGGATGCAGCCGTTTTGCGCCCCCAGAGAACGCAGTTGACGGGTGAGCTGCCGGGTGTCGATGTTGGCGATGGCAACCGTGCCCTCAGACAACAGGTATTCGTGCAGGCTCATGGTGGCGCGAAAGTTGGATGCCAGCAACGGCAAATCCTTGATGATCAGACCTGCCGCGTGAATCTTGTCGGCCTCAATGTCTTGCACACTGATGCCGTAGTTGCCAATGTGCGGATAAGTGAGCGTGACGATCTGGCGGCAGTAACTGGGGTCGGTCAGAATTTCCTGGTAACCGGTCATGGCAGTGTTAAACACCACTTCGCCAACGGTTGAGCCGGTGGAACCGATGGAATTCCCGATAAAGACCGTGCCATCTGCGAGTGCCAGAATGGCGGGAGGGGTAACCCCTTTGAGGGACAAAAGCACTGGGTTCTCCGAAATGATTTGCGGGTACGCCCAGGCACGCTCAAGAGGGTTCTCTTGGATGAATTTGGTGGGGATGGGGCAAGATGCTGAGAGCGTCCGCAGGTGCGAAATAGCCCTTGATTATAGCCGAGGGGCCTGCAAAAAGCCTTCAACGTGCCAGACCAGCAGGGGCTAACCCCATCACTCTGCGCCACTTGTTTTGGTGATCGAGGTTCACCACCGCGTCGTGCCAGCGCGAAATCGAAAATGCCACGTCTCTGGAAATCGGAACATTTCGAAACGCAAGTGGGTCTGCCAAACAACCAGGATTAGACAGATTGAAGCGACATTAGCTTGCGAAATATCAATCAATTTCGCCACTTTTATTGATTTGAATCAATAAGATGCTCTGATTTGGCGCAACAATTCAATTTAGTAGTTTCGAATATTCAGAATAGACGCTAAAACTCGTATGAAAATCAAGTCGAAAGTTGCAATATCAAAGCTCATTCTGGTGGGATTGTTAGCAATTGCTGCGGTCATTCCATCGCTTGCACAAGAACCAAAGCCCGTCAAGCTGAACACCACCGCCGACCACACCAAGTTCAAGGAACTGCAAAAAGAGTTCGCAACCGGTCCAGAGGTCACCAAGGTCTGTCTTTCTTGCCACACCGAAGCCGCTGGACAAATCCACCGCACAAAGCACTGGAAGTGGGAATACACCAACCCCGACACCCAGCAGGTCTTGGGCAAAAAACACGTTATCAACAATTACTGCATTGCAATAGCTTCCAACGAAGCATCCTGCAACAGTTGTCATATTGGCTATGGATGGAAAGATGCCTCGTTCGACTTCAAGTCGGAGGAAAACGTGGACTGCGTGGTGTGCCACGACACCACCGGCAACTACAAAAAGCCATCTGGCATGGCCGGTAACGTGGTCACCAAGGACACCGAGTTCCCACCTGGGTCCGGCAAGATCATCAAAGGCATTGACCTGACAAAAATTGCCCAGAAAGTTGGCAAGTCCAGCAGGGATACTTGTGGTGCCTGCCATTTCAACGGCGGCGGCGGCGATGGTGTCAAGCATGGCGATCTGGACAGTTCGCTGGCCGCGCCCGAAAAAGAGCTTGATGTCCACATGGATGCCTCAGGTCTGGACT
>DAOSLL010000504.1:0-3645 GCA_035368905.1 Rhodoferax sp. | reverse complement strand
CTGAACATGACCGTGACCTTGTATTTTTCCACCAGGCTCCACCAGATGCCGCCGTCAGGACGGGTCGGCAGGCCTTCGTACAGAATGGTTGCCATGCCAGCAATCAGCGGGCCATAAATGATGTAGCTGTGCCCGACCACCCAGCCGATGTCGCTGGTCGAGAAATAGGTTTCACCAGCGTTGCCAGCGTAGATGTGCTTCATGCTGGCGGCCAGCGCCACACAGTAGCCGCCGGTGTCACGTTGAACGCCTTTGGGTTTGCCGGTTGTGCCGCTGGTGTAGAGCGTGTAGCTGGAGTGGGTGGACTCGACCCATTCACATTCCACAACCGTGTTGAGGTTCTTTTCGCGCAACGCACCCCAAAGATGGTCACGGCCTGCCACCAGGTCCATGGCCACCATGCCCCGATCAATCATCAGCACTGCCTCTGGCTTGTGAGTCGACAGGCGAATCGCTTCGTCAAGCAGCGGCTTGTAGGCCACCGGCTTGCCACCGCGTGAACCGGCATCGGAACTGACGATGACGCGAGGTTCTGCGTCTTCAATGCGCGAGGCCAGCGAGCCCGATGCAAAGCCGCCAAACACCACCGAGTGAATGGCGCCAATGCGGGTGCAAGCCAGCATGGCAAAAGCGGCCTCGGCAATCATCGGCATGTAAATCAGCACCCGGTCACCTTTTTGCACCCCCAGGTCCTTCAGCGCTGCTGCCATGCGTTGCACTTCTGCGTGCAGTTCGCGAAACGAATAAACCTTTTCAACATTGGTTTCGGTCGATACATAAATCAGCGCTGCCTGATCAGCCCGGTCTTTCAGGTGACGATCCACCGCGTTGTGGCACAAATTGGTAACACCGCCGACAAACCACTTGGCAAACGGTGGGTTGCTGTAGTCGCAAATTTGTTTCGGTTGCACTTTCCAGTCTACCAACTGGGCTTGCTCGGCCCAAAAACCGTCTCGATCGGTCAGGGAACGTTGGTGGAAGTCGGCGTAACTGGTCATTGAATGTCTCCGATCGTCATTAAAAAAAGGAATCGCAATTATGAACAGTCAGCTTGCAGTTTCCTGACTTTTCTGGGCAAGTTGCACAGCGCCCAATCTCGCCGCCAACTTGAGTCTGCGCAGCAACTCACCGTGCCATATGGCACTGGCGGTTGCTGATCATGCCTGGGTTGTTTACCGTTGCGGTGTTTCAACCGACGGGAATCGGCGCAACGGCAAAGCGTGGCAAAAAATCGCTTGTGGCTCAGGCAAAGTTGCTTTGCACAAACGACCAGTTGACCATTTTGTCGAGAAATGTTTCGACAAACTTCTGGCGCAGGTTGCGGTAGTCAATGTAGTAGGCATGTTCCCACACATCAACCGTCAGCAGGGCCTTGTCAGCGGTGGTCAGCGGCGTGCCAGCCGCACCCATGTTGACGATATCAACCGTGCCGTCGGCCTTCTTGACCAGCCAGGTCCAGCCTGAACCAAAGTTGCCCACGGCTGACTTGACAAAAGCTTCCCTGAAAGCCGCGTAACTGCCCCACTTGGCAGTGATGGCAGCAGCCAGCGCGCCAGCGGGCTCGCCGCCACCGGCAGGTGTCATGCAGTTCCAGAAAAAAGTGTGGTTCCAGATTTGTGCGGCGTTGTTGTAGATGCCTGCGCTGGCCTTTTTGATGATCGATTCAAGGTCCATGGTCTCGAACTCAGTGCCTTTTTGCAGGTTGTTCAGGTTCACCACATAGGCGTTGTGGTGTTTGCCATGGTGAAACTCCAGCGTTTCTTTGGAATAGTGGGGTGCCATCGCGTCAATGGCAAATGGCAGTGCGGGCAGGGTATGTTCCATGGATTCCTCTGGGTGGGTTGCGAAAGCGTGAAATTGTAGGAACTTTCAGCCCGGCGGGTTGGCCACGGTCAAATCAACCGTGCCGTCAAACAGAGTGGCCTTGATGGCCTGGCCGACAACAAGCTGCTGACAACTTGTCACTGCTGCACCCTGCGCGTCACTAAGCCAGGCGTAGCCGCGTTCCAGTACCAGATGCGGGTCAAGCAGACCGAGGCGCAGTGCGGCACGGTCCAGCCGCTGCTGCTGCACCAAGAGGCCACGCTGCAGCGACAGCGGCAACTGAGCCGCCAGCCGGTCAAGGCGCTGCTGCTGTTGCTGCATCGCATGGCGCGTCACCACTTGCAGCGTCTGGGCGAAGCGGGCCAGCCGCTGCGCCTGCGTCGCCACTCGGCCAGAAGGCCGCCCCAGATTGCTGGCCAGTCGGTCCAGTCGCTGGCTGTGGCGGTCAAGCTGGCGATACAGCGCCTGTTGCAAGCGCCGTTGCAGCCCATCGAGCAAGTCCAGCCAGGCCAAGCGCGGTTGGGCGACCAATTCGGCGGCGGCAGTCGGGGTTGGCGCCCGCAGGTCGGCGACAAAATCGGCGATGGTGAAGTCGGTCTCATGGCCCACGCCGCACACCACCGGCACCGGGCTTTGCGCCAGGGTGCGCGCCAGTTGTTCATCGTTAAAGGCCCACAAATCCTCCATGGCACCGCCGCCACGCACCAGCACAATCACGTCCACCGTCAGCGGCCAGGCCCCTGCCGCCGACCCTTTTTTTTGAACATAATTGCCATCCAGCCCTTGTCCTGTCTGCGTAAGATGATACAACTTTAATAGCGCACTGATAAGCTCGGCTGGCGCATTGTTGCCTTGCACTGCGGCCGGCACCAGCAGCACCGGAATGTGCGGCACACGTCGCTGCAGCGCGCTTGCCACATCGTGCAAGGCTGCAGCGCCCAGCGAGGTCACCAGCCCGATGGCGCGTGGCAGCAGTGGCAGGGCACGTTTGCGGCTGGCATCAAACAGGCCCTCGCCTTGCAGCTTGAGCAAGATTTTCTGAAACTGCTCAAACAAATTGCCGACTCCCGAGCGGCTCATGCGCTCCACAATCAGTTGCAGGTCACCGCGCGGCTCATACACGCCCAGGCGACCAGCCACCTCCACCAGTTCGCCGTCACGCGGACTAAAACCCAGGTCCGAGGCGGCACGCTTGAACATGGCACAGCGCAGTTGCCCGTTTGCATCCTTGAGCGAGAAATAGCAGTGACCGCTGGCCGCTCGGGAAAACCCCGACAACTCACCTCGCACCTGAACCGGGTTGAATCGGGCCTGCAGCGCATCGGCCACCGCCCGGCAGAGCGCGCCGACCTGCCAGACGCGCGGCTCGGGCATCAATTGAGCGGCATCAGACACCTGAAAACCCTCTTGAAAATGTGTGTTTGAAATGATCTTGCAAGTTGAAGTCGTCCACAATTTTGCGCAATCACCAGCATCCCAAATTGCGTAGCGCGGTTTCCTGCATGTTCGTTAAAAATCATTGATTTCATTGAATTTTTTGCTGCCCAATTTATCATCACACCACCACAAGCCACGTTTGACGCGGCCTGCAGCCAGTTCCACCGGGGTTTCTCCACAAAGTTATCCACAGAAATTGTGCGCAGACCGGGTGCTTGAAGGCCCTTCTGACCCCGGCCCGAAGCCGCACACACGCCCAGCACGACACCGTCAAGCCGATCTGGCGCTGCGTCATAATCGCACAGCATTTTTCATGAGCGGAGCCCCAATTTGTTTTCCATCATACAAGCCGCAGGCTGGCCGATCTGGCCGCTGATTGCCTGC
>DAOSLL010000503.1:0-3672 GCA_035368905.1 Rhodoferax sp. | reverse complement strand
CTATTGGGGTCAGAGCCAGATTCGGTGAGGCAGTGGTGGCGAACATGCGGCTGGGTGCCGAATCGGGATCCGGCCCCAATATCACTGCGTTCGCGGAGAGAGCAATCCGAGCCTGGCCCCTTTAATCTCATTTATCCACTTGATCCGATCCCCTGCGCCGCCTCAGCCCGACCAGCCCCAGAAGCGCCAGCCCGGTCAACGCCAGGGTTCCGGGTTCCGGAACCGCGGTCGGACCACCGGGCGTAGGACGGTTGTCAAGGTTGTACCAGCGCGGCGCATTGTTGTTGAGAGCCGTGCCGGGCTGCACCGAATGGAACGCCACTTCGCCCGGATTGCTTGCTGCCAAACCATCGCCAAACCCTGCGCTGCTGCTGGCGGGATCGGTCATCGTGTCGTAAAAGAAACCGATTTGTCCCTCACCGGCACCGATCGCGAACTGGTCGGAACGAACGACGATCTGGAAGGTGCTGCGCACGCTGTAGTTAGCGTTGAAATGGCCCATTTCTTGCCAGGTGACAATCAACTGTCCGGCAGTGGAGTTGTCGATGTACACGTTCGACGCGCTGTCATTGTGTGAAAATAGATCGGTAAAGGAACCCGCGATCATCGGCGCATTAGTCTGAGTATCAATCGGAACGTTACCCTGGTATCCCGAGCCACTGCCGAAGGACAGGTAACCATTCGAGCTCACATAGAAGCCCGAATAGGTGTTGCCGAAAAAGTTGATGTTCTGGTTGGCCCCGGAGAAATTCCACTGACCTGATGAGCAGTCATCGCAATCGCTAGGGGTGCAAGCGTTGGTGCCAAAATTATTGGTGTACAACGCCGCTTGGCTCGGGGCTTGCCAGGCGAGGCCCACCACGGCAAGCGCAACAGCGGAGATTAGTTTTGGCAGGGATCGGGCGTAACTTTTGCCCGCCGCGCACCCCTGGTGACGATCACCGGAATACGCAATGCCTGGCAGTGCGACAGAACTTAGTTTCATTGATGACTTTCTGTTGATATGGATAGATAAATTTTTCCCAAGAGAAGAGTCGACCTGAAAAACCGGTCTCTTGACGCTTTCTCCAGCTTCGCTCATCCTGGGTTAAAAGGCACAATCTGTGCCAACTGCAAATAATTCTGTAAGCTATTGATTTATATAATAATTTTCGCCTACGCCAGCGCAACTGAGATCTTTCTGTCAACTGCCTTTTACCCTGCACTTTGTCAGGATACGGCTGCTCGGGAATGACAACTTCCCGGCCGAAAAGTCGCAAATTTTTCACGATGACCTCTTGAAACCCGGTTATTGCTGTGAGTTGCGTGGCTTGTTCCAGACACAGTGTCGGGGTCCGGTTTTGACGCTCCTGGCTTGCAACTGTAAAAAAATCCGACAACTGTGTGCGCAAGCCCCGCAATCCATGACTGCCCAGTCAATCGCGCCAGGACAAAGAGGCCTCGGCGGCTTTTGGTCAGCCTGATTGGTTGACGCTGTGCCGCAGCAGGGCCAGCAGCGATTTGCGATCGGTTGCGCCGACCTGCCGTGACAGCGCAGCCAGGTGCTCGTTGGCGGTGGGGCGCGAAATGCCCATGGCGCGGGCTGCGCCAGCCAGCGTATGGTCTGTCACCAGGTAGGCGGCAAGGTCGCTCTGGCGTGGTGTCAGGCCCAGATTGCGGGCCAGCAGCGATGCCAGTTCGGCCACACTGGGCGCATCGGGCACCAGCGTGACGGCGATGTGCTGGCCGTCCGGCAATGGCCGCAACAGCAAGCTGGTTTCAAGGTCGTCGCGCTCTTGCCACAAAAAGCGGGTGTTCTGGCTGACATCCAGCAATGCCTTGTGCAGCAAGCGGCTGGAGCCTGGGTCAGCCAGCACCAGCAGGCCGTCCCTGAGCTCAAAGCGCTCACCCGCACGGGTCAGTTCGCGCGCGCTGGTATTGGCCTCACGCTGTCGCCCGCTTCGGTCGAGCACCCAAGTGGGCGGCAAGTGTTCAAACAAGCCGGCCTGCAGCGACTTGCGGGCCGCCAGGGCGGCGGCGTGCAGGTGCAGCGCCAGCGCAGAGCAGCGCCGACGCTTGATGTTGAGCGCCTGGTCGTCACCCTGATGATAGTTGCCACACACGTCGCCAAAATTGGCGCAGTGGCTGATGCGCCCGGCCAGCGCGGCCAGTTCATCGGGTCCGATTCCCGCGCCTTGGGGCAACTGGTCCAGCCCCCCCGCGCATTGAAAACCGTCGCGACAGGCTTGCAGCAGTTGAGGCCAATCGGCGGCAATGCCCCGCGCGGTGTACAGATGCGCTGTTAGCTGCAGCAACTGACTGGCATCGTCGCTGGTGTGGTGATCTTGTTTGGGGGGTTTGTGGTGGTTGGCCACCGATGCCTGGCTGATGCCAATCATCCGAACAAATTTGCCTGGCTCTCTGGTCATCGACGCGTTTCCAATTTTCCAACGGTGTGTTGAGGGACTTTCAATCATGAGTATCATTTTTCTCTTGAGTTCACTTGCCCCAGACACCGATGCTGCCAGTGAGTGTCCGGCCAATCAGTGCCATGCCCAGAACAATGCGCACAATGCGGTCAGTACCGCCAACATTCGATTTCATGCAAACTCCTTGAGAAAAGTGAAACAACCAAGATAAGGTAAGGACAGGCAAATTACACCCGCTCGGGGCACATCCTGTCTGTGACGCAAGTCACCCAGCCTGCACCCGGATTCCTCAGTTGACCGCGTGTTTCCGTCTGTAATTCCATTTCTAGATCATTCGTGTCTAGGCACCCTGCCGCACACATTGCAAACGCAAGGCAAGGCGAGATAACAACGACATGGATGATTTGGAAAGGGAATAAGTTTTCATCAGCACCAAGCTGTACCCGGTGGACCCGTTTCAGGCACTGCGGTGCGACGAGGTGATGTATGTGGTGGAAGAAGCCAGCGTCAGGCTCGGGTCGGCCGCCGGTGCCGCGCAGAAAGAAACGCACCTGGCGCCGGTGAACGGCACCATGCCACAGTACCTGGCCTGGCTGCAAAAGCGGTTCCAAGCGCATGGCGGCGAAAACTTTGCCGATCAGCGCCAGACCGTGGCAGACCTGAAGGTGCTTGTCGATGTGAGCGCCTTGAACTCAGGCTGGCCGGACGATGTGCCCGCCGACCTGGTGCAAACAGTGGTCCGCTGCTGAATGCGTACCTGTAGCGCACCTGCAGCGCATCGCCCAAGACTCGGCAGTGCTGGCCTATTGCGCCAAATTTGTCGCCCAGTCAGCGTGGAACTGGCTTCACCCCATTCAACCTAGATTCAGTTGACCGCTTGAGCTTATCCGTGAGTTCTCATGGATATTGACTTTTTCAGCTTCGATGGAGTTCACCCATTGGGTCACAGCGCTACGCACCCGATTGAGCCACTGGCAACACGCCTGGGGTCGTTGCTCCCCCTGGCGGGCAGGAGCTGTGCTGCGTCGTCTCCCTTGCAGGGCGCAGCCAGGCCAGAGGCATGGCCTGCTCAAGCCGTCCAAACCTGCGCGGGCAGGTTTGGAGCCGCGGCTTTCGCCCTACCCAGACGCGCCGCCAGCGGCCCACTCGGGCGCGTCCAACTGAGAAATCAAGGTTCAATCTGCCATCAATTGGTCCGGTCACGGCCTGAGCCGAGCCGCCGACCTGCTAGCGCGCCAGCACCGGTCGCAGCGCCACCCCGGTA
>DAOSLL010000502.1:0-3685 GCA_035368905.1 Rhodoferax sp. | reverse complement strand
CAACGCCTCGGCCTGGGCTGGGGTCAACATTGCAGATGCCATCATTTACGAATTGCACGTCGGCTGTTTTACCCCTGAGGGTACGCTGGCCGCTGCCACCGCCAAACTCGCTGATCTGGCGGCCCTGGGTGTCACGGTCATTGAGTTGCTGCCGTTGGCGGCTTTTCCGGGTGAGCGCAACTGGGGTTATGACGGTGTGGCGCAGTTTGCCCTGCACCAGGCATATGGCGACTACGCTGATCTGAAGGCCTTGATCGAGTCTGCGCATGCGCTGGGCATGGCGGTGATTCTGGACGTGGTGTATAACCATTTTGGGCCGGAAGGCAATTACACCGGCGCGCTGGCACCCTACACCAAACCCGCCGCAACGCCCTGGGGCGCTGCGATCAATTTCGATGCCAGCTACAACTACGGCATTCGGGAATTTTTTCTGGCCAATATCCAGTATTGGCTGCAGCAAGTCGGTTTCGATGGTTTGCGCATGGATGCCGTGTCGCTGGTTTTTGACAACAGCCCGGTGCACATCCTGCGTGAGTTCACCGATCTGGCGCAGCGCATTGCCCGGCAAGAGGGGCGTGAGATCCTGATGATTGCCGAGCACCTGCGCAACAACCGTTTTGTCACGCACCCGGATGGTTTCAACTACCAGTCTCAGTGGAGCGATGACCTCAACCATGCGGTGTTTGCCCTCCTGACCGGTGAAACCAGGCGGCACTATGGCGATTTCGGCAGCTTTGACGACGTTGTCAAAGCCCTGCAACAGGGCTTTGTGTTTGATGGCAGTCGTCTGGAGCGTGTTCACAACACCATGATGGGCACCGATGGCCGTCTGACCCAGGCCCAGCAGCATGTGGTGCACATGCAAAATCACGACCAGGTTGGCAACCGTCCGCAGGGTGACCGCATGATGGCAAGTTATGGCCGCTCGCGTGCGCTGCTGGGCATCACGGCGGTTTTTGCCAGTCCGTTTGTGCCGATGCTGTTCATGGGTGAGGAATATGGCGAAACCGCACCGTTTCTGTTTTTTGTTGATTTTCAGGATCCGCGCCTGATTGAAGCGGTCAGAAAGGGCCGCAAGCGTGACTGCGCGTTTGGCAGCAGTTCACCGCCAGAGGCCCATGTCCGCAGCAGTTTTGAGGCATCCAAGTTGCAATGGACGCGGCGCATGTCAGCCCAGGGCCAGGCCATCTGGCATCATTACCGCGCGCTGATCGCCCTCAAACGCAGCGGCGCGCTGGGGCCGCGCGACATGTCCTCAGTCAAGGTGTCAGGCGAGCGCAGCACCGGTGTCATCACCCTGGAAGCGCCGCAGACGCTGACGGTTTTGAACTTCTCGCCGCAGCCGCAGAAGTTTGTCGTGCCCGAGGGCTGGCAGTTGATCCTGAATGCCGACCTGGATGACCCGGAGACCCGTTACTGCGGCAATTTGTCCGCTTATGGCGCTGTCATCTTCAGTCGTGTTTGAGCCAGAAGGCAGACGAACACATACGTGGGATTCATCCGCTGATGTCCATCATGGGTGCAACCCAAACAACAATAAACTGGCATAGATTGAACCGCCGCAACCCGGCATGATTGACCCATGAACCCATTCCAACCCAACACCCTGGCCAGTCTGGCGCAAACCCATGGCACCCCGCTGTGGGTCTATGACGCGGCCACCATCGAGCACCAGATTGGCGCCTTGCGCCAGTTTGATGTGATCCGTTTTGCCCAAAAGGCCAACTCCAACACGCATATCCTGCGCCAGATGCGGCACCTGGGTGTGATGGTTGACGCGGTATCTTTGGGCGAGATTGAACGCGCGCTGGTGGCAGGCTACCGGCCCGGTGTGCACAACGGCCATGCAGAAATTGTGTTCACGGCCGATTTGCTGGACCGTGCCACCCTGCCCCGCGTGGCCAGCCTGGGCATTCCGGTCAACTGTGGCTCGATCGACATGCTTGACCAGTTGGGAGCCGTCAGCCCCGGCCACCCGGTGTGGCTGCGCATCAACCCCGGTTTTGGCCATGGCCACAGCAACAAGACCAACACTGGCGGCGAACACAGCAAACACGGCATCTGGCACACCGATCTGCCGCTGGCCTGCGCCCGCTTGCGTGCCAACGGGCTGACCCTGGTCGGATTGCACATGCACATCGGGTCAGGAGTGGATTACAGCCATTTGGAGCAGGTCTGCGGTGCCATGGTGGCTCTGGTGACCACGGTTCATGAGCAGGGCATGGACCTGGTGGCCGTATCGACCGGCGGCGGTCTGTCGGTACCGTACCAAGCAGATGAGCCAACCGTCGACACCCGGCACTATTTTCAATTGTGGGATGCCGCCAGAAGGCAAATCGCCGACCTGCTGGGTCACCCGGTGAAGCTGGAAATCGAGCCGGGCCGCTATCTGGTGGCAGACAGTGGGGTGCTGTTGACCGAGGTGCGTGCCACCAAACAAATGGGTTCCAATGCCTTTGTGATGGTTGATGCCGGCTTTAACGACTTGATGCGTCCGAGCATGTATGGCAGCTTTCATGGCATGGCATTGATCCATGCCGATGGCACCGTGGTTGACGGTCCGCTGCAAGCCACGGTGGTGGGCGGCCCGCTGTGTGAATCCGGCGACGTCTTCACGCAAGGTGAGGGCGGCGTGGTGCTGACCCGAGCACTGCCCCTGGCACGCGTTGGTGACTTGCTGGTGCTGCACGACACCGGTGCCTATGGCGCTTCGATGTCATCGAACTACAACACGCGCCCGCTGATTGCTGAAGTGCTGGTAGAAAACGGTGTGCCAAGGTTGATCCGGCGGCACCAGTCCGTGACGGAATTGCTGGCGCTGGAGTTGGTTTGAGTTGATTGGGCCATCGCTGGCAGGCCATGCAGGTGCCTGGTCTGAGCGGCATTTGACGCATTTGTTGCCTCTAGCCCCCGTCCTGTAAGCGTGCAACGCTATGAATTTTAATGGTTTGAGGTATTTTTCTTGCGCTGCGCCAAGGTGCCTAGGCACGAATGACTCAGAAATTGAATTTGAGGTAGGTGCCAACGACCGCCAAAGTTATGTGAGTTTGGCACCTACGCATCAAGCACTGCCGCTGACGGGGGTTCAAGTAGTGGAATTTGTCCCAAGGCTTGCCCGGCACCTGCTGGTTGTTGACCTTGAAGTCGTGCAGAGTGTGATTGGCCCTGGGCGATCGCCCATCGGACCAAGCTGCACCCATGGCATAATCCGGCCTGTTTCAATCCATCGGGAAATGTTGCGGTGGGGTTTCAGATGGGCAAAAATCAAGAAATCGCGCGCTGCTGCCAGACCCTGGTGGCGCTTGGCGGTTCTTGTTGTCCGGCGTATTTTTTTGGTTAGCGCAATTGGGCGGTTAGCTCAGGGGTAGAGCACCACATTCACACTGTGGGGGTCGCAGGTTCGAAACCTGCACCGCCCACCAATTGCAAGTTCAAAGGCCTTTAAGGAGCAATTCCTGGAGGCTTTTTTAATTGGTAAATCAACGACTGATGCCTTCATGGCTTTGAAGGCGCATTTGTCGCCTCGTGCGTTGTTCCTTCAGCGAGTTGGTTGGCGAGATGCCGCATGGCCGGGTAGCTCGTGGTCCAGGCAGCAGGCAATCAAAGAGGTAAGGATGTGGTCAGAAATAATTTCCCCTATTTGCACCGGCGGATTTGGGCGCACAGCGTCGTTGCAAGACGCTTG
>DAOSLL010000501.1:0-3687 GCA_035368905.1 Rhodoferax sp. | reverse complement strand
GTTGCTGCTGCGCCACAAGCGGCGGCTTCGGGCACCAAATGATCACTCACTTCATTGGTCAAAACGTCCTGTAGCCTATATTCAGAAAGCGCTGCCAGCTACTTATTTTGTAGCGATTGCGGACTTTTCAGATAACCGAACCGAACCGGCAGGCGGGCTTGCGTATCCTCCTGCACTCGCCATAAACCCTGTTCGATGGCATCTGCTGCCAGGCCAACATCCTGGGTGTGCACCAAACCAAAGCCGCGATCGGTTGCCAGATAAAGGTGCCCGAGTTCGTCAACCAGTGCGTCTTGGACCAGAGCGCTGCGGCCAATATGGTCTCGCACGCTCAAGTCCGGCTGAATGCGCCAGACCAAGGGCGTGGCCTCCAGTTCGACGTACACCCGTTGCGGGCCATTCTGGAAGAACCATTGACCCTGCGCGTCGGCAGCGTAATTGCGGCCGATGAATTCAATCAGCTTGTCATGCTGCAACAACGAACCCTTGCAACCGGGAACACCGCTGGCAAACTGGCCCAGCGCCTGCACTCGGTCATCACGCATGTACCAGTTGCCGCGTGCACCCAGCCCAAGCCAGCCGTAGCAGTCTGGCACGGATGGCCATTTGGCCATGGCTTGTTTGACGATGTCATCCATCGGGCATATTCCTATACTTCAAGTAACGGCGGAAATGGGCGGCAAGTGCGATTGCAGCCAACCACCCACGATATCCGGCAAGGCCCGCAGATGGGACGGTGGCCGCCCCATTGGAAAACCAACGTGCCCGCCTTGGTCGGGCTGCCAAAGTGTGACATAGCGGCTCACGTTAGCGTCTTGCGGCAGACTGCTTGCCGGTACGAAAGGGTCGTTCAGCGCATTGACCAGCAGGGACGGCACCTGAATCTGGTCCAGATGGGGTTGTGCTGAGGCGCGCTTCCAATAGTCGGGCGTGTCTTTGAAGCCATGTAACGGTGCTGTAAACACGTTGTCAAAGTCAAAAAGATCGCGCGCCGCGCACAGGGCTTTGGCGCTGAACAAACCCGGATGTTGGGCCAGTTTGCGCAGCGCTTTGGGTTTCATGCTGGCCAAAAACATGCGGGTATAAACCTGCCGATTAAAACCCCGTCCCATCGCCTGACCACTGACGGCGAGGTTCAGCGGTGCCGAAATGCTGGACAGCGCGGCAACCACTCCGGCGGCCTGGCTACCCATTTCTTCGGCCCAGCGCAGCAAAGCGTTACCTCCCAGCGAAACCCCGGCAGCCAGCAACGGCCCGCCATGCCGCTGGCGCAGACGCTGCAACACCCAGCCGATTTCTTCAAAATCACCAGAATGGTAGGCTCTGGGTGCCAGGTTGAGCTCGCCGCTACAGCCACGAAAATGAGGCACGACAAAACTCAGATCATGCGCTTGAGCAAACTGGGCAAACGCCATGGCATAGTGGCTACCTGAAGAGCCTTCCAGCCCATGAAACAGCACCAGCAGGCTGCTGCCGGGTGGACCGGCAAGCCAGTCGAGATCGATAAAATCGCCATCCGGTGCTGTCCAACGCTCACGCTGGTAGAGCGTGCGTATTTGTCGTAAGTCGGCGGGTCCGTGCCGAACATAAAGTGCTGGCCATATGGTTTGCGCATGACCGCCGGGCAACCAGCAGGGCGCTACGTATGTCATAGCTGCTTGTTCATTACTGGTAAGGGCTGGAGGCAAATTCAATGCAAAACAGGGGGAAGTTCACGGATGTCTTGCGCCTCATGATCAGCCCCCGGGCTAGCGTGGTGCGCTACCAATCGCCAGCCTTGCGCAGTCATCAAATAGACATTGGTGGCCAACACATACGCTGCTATTGGTCCCTCATTGGTGATCATTTCGATACGCTCGCGCACGCTGTGGACGGCGCTGGTCATGTTGTCGATCTTGCGCACCGCTTCAGGCTGGATGCGCAAGCTGCCATTACCGAACATGGCATCAAAAGCAGCCCGGATGGCACCTAGCCCGACCAGCCGGGGACCACCAGGGTGGACACAGAAAACATCGTCATCGTCGGCCCAGCAGGCCATGAGGCGTTCAAGGTCGGCGGTTTGCAGCGCTTCATAGAAATTCGCCTCGGCATCATCGACAGAAGCACCGACGGCACTGACCATTGCTTTTGCTTTTGACATGGTTGTTGATCGTTTTGCAAATCACGATTTTGACCCGGTTTGAAGGCCGACAATCGAAAATTGCAAAACTTGCGCCTGATTCAATCGGGCGCGCTGCTGTCGCAACAAATCACCTTGCAGCCGGAGCCGCCTCAACCACGTCCACATCAACGCGGCGATTTTTGGCACGTCCTTCTGTGGTCTGGTTGTCTCCCACCGGCTGGCGCTGGCCTTGCCCGATGGCCCGAACCCGCTTGACATCGATACCTTTGCTCACCAGATAGGTTTTAACCGCTTCGGCACGTGCCAGCGACAACTTGTGGTTGTACTCATCGCTGCCGACTGAATCGGTGTGGCCGGTCGCAATGACAACGTCAAGCTGCATACCTTTGATGCTCTTAATCAAGTCATCAAGCCCGGCCAGCCCGCCTGGCTTGAGTTCGGACTGGTTGAAATCAAATAGCGCGTCTGCTGCGAGCCTCACTTTGGTTGTCTTGAGTGCCTCCGGAGCGGCTGCAACAGGCGCAGCAAGTTTGGTCAAGCGAGGCGGCAATACAACCTGGGCCTTTATTTTTTCAATGCTGTCCACCACGGTTTCCTCCATCGGGCACAGTTCAGCGGGGTCGATCTGTTGACGCTCCTGACCGGCATCCTTGGCGCTTGGCACGTCAGCACGGTTGATGCCCATGACGGTGACCAGTTGCCCCATCCCAGCCAAAGTGCGCGCCTGCGCGACGGCCTGGTTGTAACGCGAATTGATGTAAGAGCGGGTTGCCTCAAAAAACTCGTTCTGACTGTCAAGCACGTCGAGCAATGTACGTTGACCCAGTTCGAACTGCTGACGATAAGCCTGAAGGGACTTTTCTGTCGCCAGGCGGTGAGCATCCTGGTAGCCCATCTGGGCGCTCAGGCTTTGGACATCACTGTAAGCAATTGACAGCGTTTGCCGCACATCACGACAGGCCTTGGCCTGCAGATCACGGGCCTGCTCGCCTTGATCCACTGCCTGGCGCTGGCGGGCCCGGTCCGCACCGCCGCGGTACAGGTTGTAGCTCAGCAGCAACTCAATGCCATGGTTACGCGTGGCCCCAATGACCCCGCTGGTATTGCTTTCGCGTGACTGATAGGCACGTAAATCAATACGGGGCATATAGGCGGACTTGCGCGTCTCAATGGCCTCCTTGTAAGAGAGCGCGTTTTCCACAGCGGCGTTGAGGGTAGGGCTGTTTTGCAGACCGTCGCGCATCAATACCTCCAGTGAAACGGGCATGCTGGCGAACTTGAATTGCTCGGGCAGGTAGGGCAGGATGGCCGGGGGCTTTTCCCCGACCACGCGCAAATATCGTGCGCTGACATCGTGCAGGTTGGTCAGTTCAACCAGCAAGTTGTATTCGGCCAGCGCCAGACGGCCCTTGGCCTGCTCCAGATCAACGCCACGACCGACAATCCCACGGTGTGCCCCGATGACGACCTTGTCATCTCGGCCGGCAATTTTCATGGTGAGCCGATAGCTTTGCCCATGGATTTTTTGGCCATTGCCATGTCTGAGTTGGCCAATATTTCCGAGT
>DAOSLL010000500.1:0-3712 GCA_035368905.1 Rhodoferax sp. | reverse complement strand
CATGGCAATCGTCTCGGATGCACAGACCGCCTACGCCTTGCCTGAGCTCAACACGGTGGGTCTTGCTGGTTATTTTGACCCGATCATCGTGTCAGGCGACTTTGGCTATCGCAAGCCCGATGTGCGGCTGTTCGAAGCAGCACTGAACGCCATGAAGCTGGAATCCTCGGAAGTTCTGTTTGTCGGCAACGACCTGTACCGGGATGTCCACGGCCCACAGAAACTCGGGATAAAGACGGTTTTTTTCAAATCAAGCGATATGACGCAAGACAAAGTGCAGGCAACGCCCGACTACATCATTTACCACTTTCCCGAGCTACTCAACGCTGTGCGCTTCTTCGAGGACGTTGATCGGCGGCAAACAGAGCGTTGAAACCGCCATGCCAGCGATCTGGCACGAAGGGCATATAGACCGGGGTTCGCCCTGTTCATTGGCAGTTGCGGTGGGTCCTGGTGGCGCGGTCCGTTGAACGCGCTGCGCCTGCCCCGAAAGGTGCAGGTGACATCCCAAGAATCAGGCAGCGCCCGGTTTGGTCGCATGCACTCCCATGAGCGCGATGGAGGTCGGCTCTGGCACGCTACTGGGCACTTCTGGTGCTGCCCTGTCATTCCAGGGGGCAGCCCAACCCGAGTCGGTGGTGATGATGCCCGGGAAGTTCACGTTGAGATTGAAGTTCTATCCCTGAGAAAGCTGCGTGCCGGTTGGCACGGTAAACAGGATTTTGCTGGCACAAGCCGCTGCCTGAATCCAACAGGTTATAGGTGGGGATCCACTAAACCCAGGTGCTTGAGTCACCCAGGTTACCCTCACATGGACTGCCACCGTGCGAACGTCCCGCCTTCATCGGAGCCCTTGCACCGACATCAGTCGGGTGCCACCAGGCGAACTGCGCTCACATGGATTTGGCTGGAATCGTGGCCAATCCCCCTGCTCCGGTGAGATGCCCCATGCTCAGCCAGCAACCACCACCCGATTGCGACCGCTGTCCTTGGCTTCATAAGGCGCCTTGTCAGCCGCCTGGAGCAAGGACTCCACCGTCGTGCCGTTTTTTGGAAATTGCGACATGCCAATGGATATCGTGATGGTTCCCAGGTCGTTTCCTGATGGCCGGAGTACAAGTTGTTCAACCGCCTGGCGCACCCGTTCGGCGCGCTCCAATGCGCGCGGTGCCGTGATGTCTGCCAACACAATGGTGAACTCCTCGCCGCCGAAACGCGCAGCCACGTCACTGCCGCGCGTTTGACTTTGCAAGACCTGCGCTACTTCGCATAACACCTGATCGCCGACCTCATGGCCGTGCTGATCGTTAAAGCGTTTGAAGTGGTCAATATCAATCATCATCAGCGCCAGGCCCGCATAGTCGCCCTTGGTCTGTTGGCGCAGCGCGCGCACCACCTCACGCTGCGATGATTCATCAAAGAACCGGCGGTTGTAGAGCCCGGTCAATATGTCGCGTATGGATGCCTGGCGCAATGATTCGCGCAGTTTCAGGTTGCCAATGGACAAGCCGACCTGCTCAAGCGCAAAGCGTCGGCTGCCCTCGATTTCAAGGCTTTCTTGCGGGGCACTCACCATATCCGCCTCCAGCACCACGATGCCCAACAATTCACCGTAGGCCAGCAACGGCAGGCACTGAATATTGTTGTTGTTGTGTGAACTCGCATACTCGGATTGCAGATGGGCGCAGGAGGCTGTGCCGGTCTCAAAAGGCTGGCGAAACGGTTGCCTGAGGCGCGCGGCCCAACATTCGCTGATCTCAAACGATTCGACGAATGTCTTGTCTCCCCAGGTGAACGCCTGGCGCAAGGAGTCCTGCTCAACGGCTGCCAGATACAGTGATCCGCTGGCAGCCCGCATCAAGGGCGGAAGGTGCTGTTTGAGCAAGCCCGCCGCTTCATCAATGTCTGCGCACGACTGCAAAAAACGACTCAACTCGGATAGGCCCTGCACCTGTGCATTGCGGGTCGCGGCTGCGGCCAGCAGTCGCGACAACTCGACATTGCGATCATCCAACACCTGCTGAGCGGCATCCCTTTGGATTGAAGCGTTTCGAAAACGCTGGATCAAGCCGACAAGCAAGATCAAATTGACCAAAATCGACACACCAAGAATCAAATAGTAGTCTCTTATTTCCCTCTCAATTTCGGCCTGAAGCAAGTTGGTGCGGCGAACCTGATTGGAGTCCAGGCTACGAACTGCCGCTCGCACCGCGTTCATGGTCTGATTGCCCGAGTCGGTGAGTATCAACTGAACTGCCTCGTCGGATCGTCCCTCACTCTTGAGACTCACCGCATGGTCCAGGTCTTGCAACTTGGTCGCAATCGCCTTGTCCAGCACATCAACCGGTGCCAGGGCGGTTGAATCCTGGCTGAGGGCAGCACCGAGTGCGGCACGCGATTGCCGCACCTGGGCCAGCGCCGTATAGTAGGGCTGCAGATAGGGGGCACGGCCACTGAGCAGAAAACCACGCTGTCCGGTTTCAGCGTCGAGCATCTGGCTCATCATGTCATTGAGCGCCTTGTTGATGACCAGCGAATGGGTGATGACCTCTCGTGAGTCAGCCAGGCGCGACAGACTGCGCTGGGTCAAAACGGCGGTGGCGAAGATGGCCGCGATCAGCAGGATCCAAATGGCCGATGTCAAGCTTGTGTAATGTCGATTTTGATCAGTCCTTGCTTGCAACATGGGCGACTCCGGAATTTGATTCGTCAAACGGTGGCTGGGGAATGCAGAGAATTGAACGAGAAGCCTGTGCCCGACCAGAAGCTGACATCTCATAGCCAAATTGAACAGGGTCAAACAGTGCTTGGGCACTGATCATGTCTTTGAACGGGGCCGTGCAAATAGCCGTTCAGCCATCAAAGCCACCCGCGCCCTTTGAGCGACTGTGACATCACCTTGCATCGGTGTCTGTGGGCCAGCGCACTGACGTACTCTGGCCAATCCATCAATCTCGGCACCAGTCGCAACACCACAAAGCGGCTGCGCCAGCAACAGTCTGATCTGCCGATGCTGAGCTTCTTGCCAGAACCTGATCAAAACCGTCATTCACTCCAAAGGAATCCCCATGAAATATTCAGAACTGCTGATCGCAGGCACCCTCTCATTCGTGTTGGCCGGATGTATTTCAGCACCAGCCGGGCCACCCGGCCCCCAAGGTGCCACCGGTGCCACCGGTGCGCCAGGCGATGTCGGCTACACCGGGGCAACTGGCAGAACCGGTGCCACCGGCTATACCGGTGCGACCGGTGACACTGGTGCCAAGGGCAATACCGGTTCCACCGGCACCTCGGGCACCGTCATCGTTGTTCCGCCCCAGTAAACCGGCTGGTCAATTGCAGGGTCGGTGTGGTTCACCCTGCAGCGCCTTGCCGAGTTGGTCCACCAGGCCAGACCAGTCTGAATCCTGCTGCAGCGACTCCCTGAGAAACTGGGCTTGCGCGGGGGTCCAATAGGGTGCGTCTGGCAGCCTCACGCAGGCTGACATGGAGGTGTGGCTAGCCAGAAAATTCGCGATGCTCTGAGCATCGTCGGGTAGGCCCAGTTGGGCAAACAGCTCGTTAAAGTGGTGAATCGCCTTGTCCACGGTGTTGACTCGGTCGTTTGTGTTGATCAGGCTGCATGCTTCTTGACCCAGACCACGTATAGGTCCATCCAACTCTGAAGGAACTTTCTGCTGGCCTGGCAGATTGCGCCGCCAGCGTCGAACAA
>DAOSLL010000499.1:0-3716 GCA_035368905.1 Rhodoferax sp. | reverse complement strand
ACTTCACCTAGGGCGTCCTGAGTGGCTGACCAATGATCGTCAAAGCTACATCAAATAGTCTTGTCACTTTGATATGGATATTGCGCAACTCAACACCGTACGCATGGGTTTGAGAAACGAAGTTGAGCAGTCCATCCTGATGCGGGAAGACCGCTTTTGCCATCGATTTGGGTTGAGTTTGCGCAAAATTTGGTTGCAGTGGCTGGCCGAGGAACGTTTCCCTGGCCAACAAATGCAGCAAGTCCACTATGTCGAACAGTCATGGCTTGGCTTGCCACCAGAATGGATGACGCAAGCTACACCAGGCGTTGGTCTTAAGCCTGGGCTGCGAGTTGCACTGGCCCATGCCCAGGGATTGATGGAAAAGGCACTACAACAAGCCAAGGATGCAGATCTCAAGACTGCTCAAGCCTCACAGAAACGCCCGCACCCCTATTGGAATGACTTAACCACTTTGTGCGACACGGTACTGGCATCGGTTCCAAACGAACCATTTTCGTTGGCTTGTTTGGCCGAGGTGGAGCATGCCTCCGGTCACACCGATTTTGCGGTGACCTATCTGCGCTACGCCCAGACGGCCATTGAATTGAATACGCAACCGAGCTAAACCGTCATTTCCGTCGCAAAAATCCGCCTGGAGCGACGGTCACCATCAGCTTGTCCGGCCAATCAGCAACCACCTCAAACTCATGATGTTGCCCTAGCCATTGCGAAACTGCTGTCATGGGGTTGTCACCCACGTTCCAGGGACGGTCTGCAAAAAAACCAGGTGGCATGTTCTGCACAAAGGTATCAAACACCACGCAGTAACTGCCCGAACTCACGAGGGGTGCGTAAGCGTCCAACTCCGCAAGTACGTGGTCATGCGTGTGCATGGAATCCAGAAAGACCAACGTCTTTGAATGATTCTGTGCCAGCCGCTGTACCGCCTGTATCGTTTCGCCCGCCACCGAGGAACCTTGAACCATCTCGATGTAGGGCGCAAGCGGATGAGCCTCAATGGCCGTGCGGTTGTGCTGCCTGATATCAATGTCCACCCCGACCACTTTGCGATGACTGGCACTCGGATCCATGGCGCAGCGCTGCACACTTGCATCACACACATCAAGAAGCGCCAACATACTGGCACTAAGTATCAGTGAACCACCATGCGCGATACCAGTCTCAACAATCAGATCGGGCTGAACACGCCACACGAGCTCCTGCACCGCAACAAATGTCTTGCGGGTATTGAATGATCGGACGCCCCAGCCAGTCAAAGTTGTACACATAGCGCCGCTGCATGGATTCCTGCAACCACCGCTGAGACAGTGTCACGAATCCGGTATCTTGCGTCATATCGCGGATTTGTTGCTCACGCTCTTTTAAAAAATCATCTGGAATTGTCATGGTTGCTCCGGTATACAGATGCTGGATTTCCAATCACGGTGTTGCCAGCGGCGACGTGATGCGTCACCACGGCACCCGCACCGATCATCGCCCGATCACCGATATGGAGGCGCGGCAGCACCACCGCACCTGCACCTACAAACACATCGTGGCCCACCACCACCTGACCGCACAAAGTGGCACGTGGCGCCACATGCACTCCATCACCCAACTGACACTCATGATCGATCACAGCGGCGTGGTTCACGATACACACCCTGCCCAATCGAGTATCTGCGGAGACCACGGCCATTGGCAAGACATGACTGCCAGCCCCAAGGTATGCCGATGAACTGACATGCGCTTGAACGCTGCAAATGGCCGGCACCCGCAGCCCCAGGGACTGTGCCCGTTCCAATGCCGCCAAGCGGTGCCCGCCCTGGCGACCGATTGCAAACATGGCTTTCAAGTCGTCCAAATCAGAACGTGTTCGCCACCATGCCTGAAACTCATCAACATCCCGAAAAACCGGACAGCCGAGAAATGTCTGAGTTTTCACGGCCGCGTCGATAAAGGCCACGCAGGTGGTACCACTTTCTGCCAACAGATCGTGCAGTACCCTGGCATGACCCGCCGCCCCCCAACATACGAATCGATCAACAGCCGGCATGCAAAGCTGCCTTCACCGTTTGCGTGACCCGCTCGATCTGGGCATCGGTCATGTCGTGAAAGCTGGGCAAATTGACGGCGCGTCTGGCAATGTCTGCGGCCACCGGTTGCCCAGCCTGTAACCCAAAGGATGGCAATGAGGACAAAGGATGAAAAAACACCCGCCCATCGATGGAGCGCGACTGAAACTCATCCACCATTCTGCGCGCGGTCATGCCAGTTTGCGGGCTGAACACCAGCGTTGGCATCCAGGCACCAATGCGTGTGCCGGGATGTTCCACATTCATCTTCACACCGTCCGACTCCTGCAGCAGAAGACGGTAGGCGGCAAGAATCTGGCGCTTTCGCTCGACCAGTTCGGCCATGCGTTGCGTCTGGGCGCAACCCAAAGCGGCCTGCAGATTCGACATCTTGTATTTGAATCCAATCACCTCCGGCCAAAACTGGCGCTGCTGCCCTTTTCGTCGTCCATGGTTGGACAGGGTTAGTACCTTGTCGTAAAAATCAGCGTCCCTCGTCACCAGCATGCCGCCTTCACCGGTACAAATGGTCTTGGAGCCGTGAAACGAAAAACAGCCAAAGCGACCGAAGGTTCCCACCGCCTGCCCCTGGTATTCGGAGCCAATGGCTTCTGCAGCATCCTCTATAAGGACCAGACCATGTCGGTCCGCTATTTGCTGAAGCCGGGCAAGCGCACAGACGCTGCCATACAAGTGGGTCGCAATGATGGCACGGGTACGGGGCGTG
Organism: Rhodoferax sp.; assembly: GCA_035368905.1. GTDB lineage: Bacteria > Pseudomonadota > Gammaproteobacteria > Burkholderiales > Burkholderiaceae_C > Rhodoferax. The sequence goes on along the minus strand of DAOSLL010000499.1, from coordinate 932 downwards.
ATGGCCGTCTCGACACCATCAGGGTCAATACACCAAGTGTCTGCCAGAATATCGACAAAAACTGGCTGCGCGCCCAGATGAACAACCGGGGCAACGGTCGCAATCCAGTTGCTGTCGGCCAAGATGACTTCATCTCCAGCGCCAATCTCCAATGCGGCCAAACCCATATGCAAGGCCCCTGTGCAACTTGAGGCCGTAATTGCATACGGAACATTCAGCGCCTGCTGAAACGTCCGTTGAAATTGCTCAATGTAGTCGTAGCAATGCTCGCCCCAGCCATTGGCGGCGGCATCGGCCATGCAGGACAATTCCAGCGCAGTGATGGATGGCCTTGAAAGCGCAATACGTTCTGTATTCAAGTCAACGTCCTGGAGAGGTAGTATTTAAACTGGAGCTTGGCAATCTGCTTCATCTGTCAGATGGTCTAATGGTGGTGGAATCAGACGATCTGCAGGGTCGGCACTGCCACCACGAAGCGCCCTGCCCAGTCAACCGCAGCACCTACCTCTTCCATCACCTCCTTCTTGAGATTCCAGGGAAGAATCAGCACGTACTCAGGTCTATGGGCGAGCAAATACTCTGGTGCCCGCACGGGTATACGGCTGCCTGGCAGAAACTTGCCCTGCTTGGCCGGGTTCCTGTCCACCACATAGGGCACAAGGTCGGCACGCACACCAGCAAAGTTAAGCAGCGTATTGCCCTTGGCCGCTGCACCATAGGCAGCCACAGTTTCACCGGATGCCTGCGCTTTTAATAAAAATAATAGCAGCTCACGCTTTATACGTATGGCCTGGCGCTGCAAATCACTGTAAAACGCGGCACTGCGCATGCCGACATTGTCTTCACGCGAGAGCATCGCAGCAACTCGCGGATTCATCGGCTCTGCGGCCAGGCCAGCCTGGCCATCGCTGCGCCGCGCAAGCACCCGCAGG
>DAOSLL010000498.1:0-3718 GCA_035368905.1 Rhodoferax sp. | reverse complement strand
CAGGCCATGCTCCAGTGCGTCGCGTAGCCCGGTCAGGCGGACCGCTTCGGCGCTGACATCGCCGCACAACTCAAGCGCCGTGGCCATGCCAACAATGCCAGGCAGGTTTTCAGTGCCAGCGCGCCGACTGCGTTCCTGACTGCCCGGCATCTGGGGCTGACAAGGCACGCCCTGGCGCAACAGCAGCGCACCGATGCCCTTGGGGCCATGGAACTTGTGCGCCGAAAGCGACACCGCGTCGGCACCAAAGCTGGCGAACTGAAACGGCAGTTTGCCAATCAACTGGGTGGCATCAACATGCAGCAGCACACCGGCCGCCTGCGCCAGCGCGGCGACCTGTGCCACGGGCATCAGCACGCCGGTCTCGTTGTTGGCGGCCATCAGCGACACCAAGGCCACTTCCGGCCCGATCAGCGCGGCTGCCGCATCCAGGTCAAGCGTGCCATTGCGCCGCACCGGCATCAAGTCCACCTGCAGGCCAACATCGACCAAGGTGCGCGCCAGTCGCAGGTGGCTGGCATGCTCGACACTGCCAAACAGCACGCGGCGGCGGGTCTGCCGACCGGCCGCCAGCAAGCCACGCACCGCCAGGTGGTTGGCCTCGGTTGCACCGCTGGTAAAAATGACCTCAACCGGCTTGCAGCCCAGCATCCGTGCCACGGTGGCGCGCGCTATGTTCAAGGCGCGCTTGGCATCTTGCCCCGGCCCGTGCTGCGATGATGGGTTGGCCCAGAGGCCAGACAACACCGGCAACATGGCCGCAATCACCTCGGGCGCGGGCGCGGTGGTGGCGTTGTGGTCCAGGTAAATCATGGTGCTCGGCATCAGCTCAGGGCCAGAACTGGCGGTCACTGTCAACGCACAGGACTTCCAGCAAAGTATCCAGTGGCTGATTGCCAAAGCGTTCAACCCAGGTGCCGCTGGCGTGGTCACGCGCACAAAGGCTCCAGCGGAGCCCCGCCTGAGGCACCAGCAGCGCGATATCAATCAGGCCGCCAGCCGGGTCAACGTTGCGCGAACAGCATGGGCTTTGAATGCGGTAGCCGTCGCCCTGCAGTGTGACGCGCGGGTGCACATAGCGGTAGCGCAGTCGCTCGCGCAAGGCCCGCGCCAGCCGGTGTGCAATCAGGTCCAGCACCTGATCGGCGGCTGGCAACACGGCGGCGGCGGCTCGGCTCACACCAAGGCCTCGGTCTCTGGCAACAGGCCCAGTGGTGCCGGTACCAGTTCAATTTCAAGACAGCCCACTACGCAGCCGTCAAACTGCACCAGGTAAACCGGCTCGTTCACGTCAGGCGCGTGGCCAATGTTGACGATTTCGCCGACCGAACCGCGCGCTGCCAGCAGCGCATCTGCGGCTCGATCCGGGTAACTGCCGTCGTTGACCAGATCGTCCAGCGCAATGACACGCTGGCCCCAGGCGTACGCAGGTTCACGCGGTTCGATTGCCGACAAGCTGTTGAGGTTCATGGTGTTCCTGGTCAGTTGGGGGTAAGGCTGGCTGGTGTAGCAGACCGGCGGTTTGGTCCGCTTGGTTCATCGGGTTGTGCCGATCCGAGTGTCTTCAGCGCGCTGACTCTGGCACCCAGTTGCGCCAGCACCTCAGGGGGCAGGTTGTCAAGCGTGCAAAGTTCCTTGGCACGCATGCCAACCCGGTGGCCGGACTCGACAAAGTCCACCGCATAGATGTAGAACTGCTGCAAAAAGGTGTCGATGCTGATGACATAGCCAATCTCACCCTTGTGCACCAGCACATCGCCAATGTCACGGCCGTTGTAAGTGCCGTCATTGCGCACCGCCGAGCGCGCCACCACCCGTTCGCCATAGCCAAAGCGTGGCGGATACGCCAGCTCAATCTCGGTATCGTCACGGTTGATGTCGCTCATCGCTTGCGCCAATGTTGGGTGGGTGAAGACGGCGCTGCTGGCGAACTGGTGAGCTGCCAGCCGCGCACCGGATAGTCGCTCGACGCACCGGCGTTGCCACCGCTTTCATGGCGCGTCAGCACATGAAACAGCAAGGCAGCCCCGATATGGTCTTGTGGGTCAAGGCGGCGCAGCTCGCGCAACATCAGCCGGGCTTCTTCCATCGCACCCAGGCGCATGTTCAGATAGGCCAGGCCCTTGAGTGTGAACAGATAAAAGCGCACCGCAGCATCGCCACTGGTGGCCGCGTCGCCGGGCGGCTCGTCGCCAAAATCCGGTCCCAGCGCGGTGCGGGCGATCGCCAGCGCGTCTTCGCCGGCGGCGCGGGCCAGGTCAAGCTGGTGGGCATAAAAATGAAAGCGATACAACGCAATCAACGGGGCCGGGTGGCGTGGCGCTGCAGCGCGCGCCTGCTCAAGCAAGGGTAATGCCTCTTGCGGCAAATGACGCAGCAGCCCGGCCTGGGTGATCAGTTCATTGACTTGCGCACTCAAGCCCCCGCCAATGACCCCATCGGCAAACGCCGCCAGGTCATCGTCAAAGTGCAGGCTGTTGGCATTCATGACAGCAAGACAGTTTCAATGTGCCAATACCGGTGCCGGGCGACCGCGCCCAATGGAGCTGATCTCGATTCTGGTAACCCCGCCGACAGCGGTTTCGGCACTGCTGCAAGCACAGGCTTCCTTGTTGGGGTTGATGAAACTCAAGCCCGACTGGGTGGCGGTTTCGACAAAGTCAACCGTGATGCCATCGAGCAGCAGGCGGGTTTCGGCACCCAGGAACAGGCGCACACCACCGGCTTCCAGCAATTGCTCACCGGGCTGCACGCTAGCCTCGGGGCTGAATTCCGACGCGTAGCCCGAGCAGCCACCCGGCGTGACGGCCAGGCGCAAACCCGCCCCCGCGCCCAGACCGGCAAAGCGCACGATGCGGTTGATGAACTTCGCCGCAGCGGGCGTGATGGTGACGTTTGGCAGCATGATGGTCAGGGCTTTCAATGGGCAGGTGTCAGACTTCGGTGATGCAGTCGTCCACCGGGCAGACCGCGACACACTGGGGGTCGTCAAAGTGCCCTTCGCAGTCGTTGCACTTGGTGGCATTGATGATGTAGACACCCTTTTTGACGCTGATGGCGACGTTCGGGCATTCGGGCTCGCAGGCATCGCAGGCGGTACAGGTGGTGGTGTTGATCTTGTGGGTCATGGTGATGCTCCAGTCAGGTTAAAAAATGAATAAATCAGGCGGCCAGTGCGGTATAGGCACCCTGGCGGATGTGGGCGTCGCCACGGCTTTGGTGCACCACAGCACCGCTGGCAATGCGGCCGCAGTAGTCGTTGAACCAGTCCAGCGCGGCTTTCTCGATGAACTCGCCGACATGGCTGTCAACTGGCTCGACACCGGCGGCCATCAGTTCGTCTTTCGGGCAGGCACCAATCCTGGCCACCAGCACCGCATGGCAATCATTGATGGCGCGAACCACCGAGGGCAGTTGCTCATCGTCACCCGCGCCACCCTGGCAATACTGGTCCACCCTGCGGTGCCCGACAAACCGCGCTTTGTTGGCCGAGACCTCAAACACCTGAAACTCGCTGACGTGACCAAAATGTTCGTTAACCCGGCCGCCGCCCTTGGTGGCTACAGCGACCAATACGCTCAGGTCACCAGCCACCTGATGGCGGCTGGCGGCGCTCAGGCCCTGCTGCTTGGCGGCTTGCTGGGCAGTGCGCTCAATCGCCACTTCAGATTTCCTGATCCGTATGCGTAAAACCACAAAATAACTGGAATCTAATATG
>DAOSLL010000497.1:0-3719 GCA_035368905.1 Rhodoferax sp. | reverse complement strand
GCTGCCCGGCATCGTGCCAGTCGCCGCTGGCGCTCAGGGTGTGGGCGACTTCAGGCTTCAGGTTCAGATTGCCAACGTAGCCATTGCCATCCCCGACGAAATTGTTCATCAGCGTTGCCATCGGCTGTGTTGACCAGGGGTAGCGCTGATACAGGTTGGGCGAGCGGGTTTTGCGAGCCAACCCGGCTTCAAAAGTCTGCGTCGCGTTGTCGGTGTAACGTGCCAGCGCTGTCAGGTCCAGGTTCTGGTCGGTACGCTGGCGACTCTGCGCATTGAAGGCTGCTGCATCGCTGGCCCAGATCGCCTGGGCGTTGTAGCCCTGCACCGGACCTGCATCGGTCTTGACGGACTCATGCCGGATGCCAAACTGACTCAACAACTGCGCGTTCCACTGCGCCTCCCACTCGCCAAAGATGGCCACACGGTCACGGGTGCCGTAGTCCACGTTCCAGAAGGTCGCTGGCCCCATCACCCCACCCGCCTGGGGCCACCAGTCGTACAAGGTGTAGCGGTAGGATTCGATGCCCGCCTTGAACCCATCTCGCTCTGAATGCAGCAGCTCCGCCTGCAGCGCGGCACCACGGGTTTTGGCAGTTGAATTCATCGGCATGCCCAGCGAGCCGTAAGAAAACCGGTCCGGCCCCATGTTCATGGCGTGATCGGTGTTTTGTCCAAAAGCCCTGGCCTCCAGTTGACCCCAGGCATAGCGGCCGTTAAAGCGCAGGTTGATTTGCGTACTGTCGTTGCCGGTCATGTCCATGCGTTGGTTGGGAAAGCCCTCGAACGGAATATGCTGTTGGCCAAGCCCCAGTTGCAGCAAATGGTTGTCGTGGCGCAGCGCCAGCGCAATGTCCTGGTTCTCTGAGGTAAAGCGACTTGATGCGACCTCGTTGCCAGCCAGCCAGGGTCCGCCCACAGCGCCGGGGCCAGCAGACTTGAAGTCGCTGCCAGCGCTGTAGTTGGCCGATTCGGCCCTGGAGCCGTGGTACGACACATTCACGTCTTGCCCGATAAACGTGGCCCCCAGGTTGAGTCCGCTGGCGTTGCCGTTGCTGCGATAAAACGTCCCCAATTGCCCTTTGCCGGTGACTTGTTCGGGGCTGTCGGCAAACGCCGGCGCGGCAGATTTGACGGCAATCGTGCCACCAATGCTGTCACCGCCGATGCTTACCGGCGTGATGCCGGCAAACACCAAGATGCTGCCGACCCTGGTTGGGTCAATGTAGGACAGCGCCGAATTCATGTGGTTCGGGCAGGCCGCGATCAAATCCATGCCGTCAACCTGAATCCGCAGCCGGTCATCGGCCAGGCCGTGGATGGCAGGCAGGCTCGACACGCCGCCAGCACCATACAGGCTCAAGCCAGGCACGTTTTGCAGCAGGCGGGCGCTGTCGCTGCTGGCGGCGCGCAGCGGGGCCAGTGTGGCATCGGTGGTTTCGGTGGCACCCAGGGGCGCGATTTTGGCGGCGCTGACGGTCACCGGGCTCAGCGTCCTGGCCTCTTGCGCGGCAAGCGCAAACGGCAGGGCTGCCAACACTGTGGCCAGGGTGGTGAAGCGACAGTTGGTATGCGACATGACTCAAACACCCGCCAACTGGCTGCGCTGCAGGGCCGAGCTGACCGTCATGCCCGGAATCAACTCCTGCGCCCGCAGTGTCAGGCTGCTAAAGCGGGCCTTGTGTGGCTTGCGGTCCTGCAGAAAGTCAAGCTGGCGCATGCTGCTGAACACGCGCGACACGGTCTCGGGGGCGGCATCCAGAATGTCGGCCATGTCGCTCAGGTTGGGCAACGCACACTCCGAACTTCTGGTGGCATCGGGGCTGACGCTGTCGGCAAACATCAGCAGCAGACATTTGACCCGGCGCGACACCGGGCCGGTGCGCAGACTCACCACCTCGCGGCAGCGCTGGTGCGCCACCACCACGGTTTCCATCAGAATCTGCATCACCGGCGTGCCCTTGGTTGCCACCGGTGTCAGGCAGACCTCGGTCAAGGCCCGAAAGCTCAGCCGGTCAGCAGTGCCGACCCATTGCTCGACGCCAATCACGTCACCGGGCAGTGCCAGCCGCATGAAGCGGCTGGCTTCGCCTTCCACCGCGCTGTCAATGCGCAAGGCACCCGACAGCACGCGCCACATCTGTGCCTGATCAGTCGTCGGCAATTCTTCACGAGCCGCCAGGAAGGCTTTGCCGGGGTTTGATGCTGAGGTGTTCATGGATACCCTTTCCTTTTTCATTGACTAAATTGGCCTCCAGCCCTTGTGTATGTTGCGCAAGCAGCTATATTAAAAGTAGCAAAGCGAGGCCCCTGCCGGGTCCGCGCAACAAGGGTTTGAGCAACAGGCATCAGGGCGGTCCAGCTCGCCGGTGCTGCAAGTCGGTAGCCCCTTTGCGTTTGGCGAGCTGTCTTCATGGGCTCTGGAACGGGTCGGACTGCAACGGATTGCCGAGAAACTCATGGTCGGTCAGCGCTTTGAGGAAGGCGATCAGGTCCGACTTATCCTGTGCGCTCAGCGCCAGCGCAACCACCAGCTTGCTCTTGTAAGGGTTCAGCCTTCCGTCACCCGCGTTGACACCGGTGGTGACATTGCGGCCACCATCGGCAATCACGTCGATCACCTCTTCGAGCGTCGCGATGCTGCCGTCGTGCATGTAGGGCGCGGTCACTGCCACATTGCGCAGGCTCGGTGCCCGAAAAGCACCCATGTCCTGGTACAAACCACTGAGTTCCATCACACCCCGATTGGGCTCGGGGTATGCGCCGGTGCCACCGACGTTGTACAGACCGATGTTGTGAAACGGCTTTTCGATAACCAGGGTGCTGGCATCTGCAACCTGATCATTGAAATTGAAGCCGTTGTGGCATTGGGTGCAGCCAGCCTTGTCACCAAAAAACAGGTCTTTGCCACGTTGCTCTTCGGCTGTCAATACCGCCTTGCCAACACTGGCCTGGTCGTACTTGCTGTTGCCGCTGATGAGGGAGCGCTCAAAGGCGGCGATGGCCTTGATCACATTGCCCCAGGTGACCGGATTGGCCTCGGCCGGATACGCGGCAGCGAATTTCGGCGGGTACAAGGCGGCATCTGCCAGGCGTTGCAACACGGCTGCCTTGTTGCCATCGTTGATGCCCATTTCGACCGGGTTCTCGCCAAACAGCGGGACTTCCATCTGCCGCTCCAGCGCCACCAGCGACGGGTTGGCCCAGGTCAGTGTCGGGCTATAGGCCACGTTGCCCAGGGCTTGCGCATTGCGAACCGTGGATTCGCCGGTTGAGCCGCGCGACACCGCCAAGCCATCGGTAAAGGCCTTGCCCTGGAAATGGCAGCCCGAGCAGGCCTGGGTGCCATTGCCGGACAGGCGCTTGTCATAAAACAGAAAGCGGCCCAGGTCCACTTTGGCGGCAGACATCGGGTTGTCGGCGGGCACCGCCGCCACCGGAAAGCCATTCGGCAAGGTCCAGGCCCAACTGGCAGCCGGGTCGGCGGCGCTGGTATCCGGCGCTTGACCGCCGCCACAGCCGCTCAGGCCGAACACACCTGCCAGCGCCCCTGCCAGCGCGCTGGTCACCGACAGTTTCAAGCTGAAAAGGCGGTGTTCCGACATTAGGCGGTGTTCAGACATTATTTTGCAACCGCCTTGAAGATCTTCTGCGCTGCGCCGCCGTTGATCGGCAGGCCAGTGGAGCCGCTGCCAAAGCTGATTTGCAGCTCGTTAAAGAGG
>DAOSLL010000496.1:0-3749 GCA_035368905.1 Rhodoferax sp. | reverse complement strand
CCCAGCGTGAACCTTCCATGATGCCACTGGCGAGTTGGGTCACGGTGCCACCTTTGAGGCCGCTGACCGAGGTAATGCCCGCATCAGCCAAACCGTACAAGGTGACACCCGGCGACATCTGGGCATGGGCAGCGCCTGCACAGCACAGCGCAGTGGCAATAGCGATGCATTGGATGGCACCGGGCCGGGCCGACTTAAGTGTTGAATGAGTCATGATGATTGAGAAGTTAAGTTGGAAATTGTTTGAAGTCGCCAGCGCAATGGGCACGCGTTCAATGCTGTTGATGGTGCGCTTTTTTGGGGTGATTCCCTACAAGGGTTTTCCCTGAAATGGTGCATCGGGACAATTCCGGCACCGCGCGCTAACCCCTTGCCGGAATTAGATAAATCGACGGCAGCCAGATGGTTTTCTGGACCTGAAGCGAAACCTGAGTTTGTTGCATTGGAGCGACAAAATTGAACCAAAAGCGACGCAGTCCATCGGAATGTGCTCTCAAATGCGGTTTTCGGGAATCTTCATGGTTAAATCAAACCCGTGATGTTTCATCCGCCTGTTCGAAGCGCTTGTATCACAAGGTTTTGAATGTATTGTTAATTTTTTGGAGTTTTGAAATGAAAAAAAGTCTAATTGCTCTGGCAGTGCTTGCTGCTTCGGGTGCTTCGTTTGCCCAGTCTTCTGTTACCGCCTACGGCATTGCTGACATCTGGCTGGGTACGGTCAAAGCAGGTGGGGTGAGAACCACCAAGCTCGACAGCGGCGGCGTGGACACTTCGCGCTGGGGCCTGAAAGGTACCGAAGACCTGGGTGGTGGTTTGAAGGCCAACTTCAAACTGGAACAAGGTTTCAATTTGGACAGTGGTTCCGCCACTAGTGGGCAGGCTTTTTCTCGTTACGCCTACGTCGGTTTTTCCGGCGGTTTTGGTGAAGTCAAGCTTGGCAAAACAGGCACTGCATATGATGACGTGCAAGGTGCGTCTGATGCGGTGTTTGACTCTGCGTTGGCTCCAATGAACCATGTTTTCGCGAGCACGGGGTATATTTGGAATCCTGCCAACACAATTTACTATGCAACCCCGAACATGAGCGGTTTCAGCGGCGCATTCAGCTACAGTCTGGATGAAAAAGTTGCTGCAACACCTAAAATTTCGAGCGTGAACGTTGCATATGCTGGTGGCCCTCTGGCTGTGCAGTTTGGTTACCAAAAAGAAGACAAGACCAATGTCGCCAATGACACTTCTTTCCTGCGTTTGGGCGGTTCGTTTAACTTCGGCGTAGCGACTGCTAAAGCAACTTACGGCGAAGTCAAGAATGTCGACAATGTGGCTGATGCCAAGGCCAAGGATTGGCAACTCGGTGTGGATGTCCCGGTCGGACCTGCATTGACATTGTCTGCAAGCTACGCACAGTCTGACGAAAATGCCAGGGCTGGTGACACAACTGGCAAGGGCTGGGGCTTTGCCGGTGCCTACACCCTGTCCAAGCGCACCTACTTGTACGGTGGCTTCACCTCGAACAAGTACACAACGCCGCGCCTGGCCGATAGCAAACTCGAGATCTTCGCTTTGGGCGTGAATCACAAGTTCTGAGCAAGGCAGACCTGATCAGGTTTGTTTCTAGAAGCCGCCCACAGGGCGGCTTTTTTATTGGAGAGCCCAGAGGTTTGATCTGGCGCGTACCGCCAAACGTTGTAGGCACCCCACATTGGTGCGCAGAGACATCTCATAAGTCGCGAAATCACTTTGCGAGGCATTCCGGGTCTGTTTTAATCGCTTTAGCTTCTGGTGAAGAAGTGTAACGAAGTGCGATATAGCGCTTCACCGAAATCAACTTTGGAGTAACTCAATGAAAAAATCGCTCGTCGCGCTGGCTGTGCTGGCCGCATCCGGTGCCGCCATGGCGCAATCTTCTGTGACCTTGTACGGGGTGGTCGATGCTGGCCTGGCATGGGAAGACAATGGTGCAACCACTACAACCCGCATGGATTCAAGCAACTTGAATGGCAGTCGTTGGGGCCTGAAGGGTACTGAAGATCTCGGTAATGGTCTGAAGGCCATTTTCGTCATTGAAAGCGGTTTTGCCACTGACACTGGCGCTCAAGCAAGCGCCACATCTCTTTTTAATCGCCAGTCTTATGTTGGCTTGAGCGGTGGTTTTGGTACCGTCAAATTTGGTCGCCAAATGAATCCGGTGTATTCAAACTCCGGCACTTTTGATCCGTTCGGTGATGCGCTTGCGGGTGACTCCGCTCGCCTGCTGAACTACCAAGGTAGCCGCACTGACAATGCGATCACTTATGCGTACGCTGCAAGCGGCTTCCGTGGTGAATTCCAGTACGCATTGGGTGAAGTTGCTGGTAACAGCACCGCCAGTCGCACGTACGCCGGCTTTGTCGGTTACAAAAACGGCCCGATCGACGTTGTGTTGACCCATCAAAACACGCGTAACGCAACCGACACTGACAGCACCAAAGTGACCTTGCTGGGCGGCAATTACGACTTTGGCGTGGCCAAGGCGTTCCTGACTTTTGACGTTGAAAAAGGCACTGGTACAACAGACCTGCGTCACATGATTGTTGGTGCAACTGTTCCCATCGGTGCTGGCTCACTCATGGTGTCTTTCATCCAGCGTCAAGACCAAGCCGTCGATAACAAAGACGCAGAGCAATTGGCTATTGGCTACACCTACAATTTGTCCAAGCGCACTGCGTTGTACACCAGTTACAGCCGTTTGAACAATGATGACAAGTCTTCAGTCAAAGTGGTGAAAGCTGGCGAGACAAACTCGTTGTTCAATCTGGGTGTGCGCCACTTCTTCTAGTCCAGCGCAGACTCAAGTCATTTGACGCTGATCGTTCAAACCCCGCCGGGGCACCCTGGCGGGGTTTTTTGCGTTTGAAGCATCGCGTGCATTGGGCCCAGATTTTTCGCAAGATGTCTGGATGCACATGGGCTGGTCGCAGGTCTGGCGGCAGTACCGCCAGCGCTTGTCTGGGCACCGCGGCAAACTTGACCACCGCATGCTGAACTTGGAGCCGTGACAAACACAAACCTCTGACAGACATCAATTCGCCCGAAACCCATCGTCGTAGCCCATCGCCAGTAGCACCTTGTTCATGGCGATTGCTTCAGATTGCCCCTCGTTGATGCTCTAAATAGCACTCAAGCCCCCGTAGATACTGCGCAGCGTGCTCTGAAAATTGATTTGCATTGAGTCGTCCAGCGCCTGCCATGGGGGGTGTCTCAAGCACGTCTGGCATCAAGAAGAACCAAGGGAAAGCCTTGGCCTTGGATGAAAGTGAGGGCAGGTAATAGGTGGTTTTGGGGTGAGGGTGGGTGATCGAGTGCAAAGCGCTGCCCGCTGGTCAAACCCCGCACGAGCGAGCGATCTTCTGGCTGGGAGCCTGTCGGCCTTTCGGATCGAGTGCGAGAAGCACCCCCAGCCAGGGGTGCCCGATTTACCGGCCCACAACCCAGCTTGGAGTCAACATGGCCGGTGCAGCATGGGCCTCTGCGGTCTGTTCGCAGCCGATGCGACATCAGTCCGACCGGCTCAAGGTACGTGCCGCAGACATTGCAAACGCAAGGCACGGCGAAGTAACAACGGCATGGATGGTTTAGTAACGGAATGACTGGACCGACACAGGTTGACCGAACACCAAGCAACAGATGCGCAGGGCGACTCTGGCGCTTGCGCCCTTAGGATGTGGTCAGAAATAACTTCCCCTATTTGCACCGGCGGATTTGGGCGC
>DAOSLL010000495.1:0-3757 GCA_035368905.1 Rhodoferax sp. | reverse complement strand
CGCCGGGCTGGCAAACTGCGCGCCGAACTCCAGTACGGCCGCATTGATGAAATCCTGGCCACCGGGCTGCACGCTTACCTGACGCAGTTTCTTGACCGCATCAACGACCTCGGTGCCAACATCAGCCGCGACTTCCTGGTGCCGATGCCAAGCTGAGTCGCGCCAGCATCGTCCTGGATGGCCGGGTTGGACCCGCCCCGGTGGGCTACCGGCGGTGCGCCTGGGCAGGGCGAAAGCCGCAGCGCCAAATGTGCCTGCGCATGTTTGGACTTCTTGAAGCAGGCCAGCCTTGTGGCGTGGCTGCGCCCGCCATGCTGCAGCACGCTGCGAGGGGTGATGACCGCGCACAGCATTGCCCGCCAGGAGGAATAACATATCCAGGTGCGCTGCCAGCAGAAACACAAGGCAAGGCGAGATAGCAACGACAGGGATGATTTAGAAATGGGACAACACCCCCAGGTGCGTTGCCAGCGGCTCAATCAGGTGCGTTGCGCAGTCACCCGACAGGTGAACCTCATCGAAGCAAATTGGCAAATAATCACAAGGACTTACTGATGAAAGCAAACGGTCAACCGAGGAATCCAGCATCATGATGCGCTCGGGTTTTCATGCCCGAGCGGTACTGGCGTGACCGCCAGCCTGGCCCATCATGAACTTCTTCAAACCGATTGCGGCCTGGCTGGGACGCCTTAGCGTCAGCCGCAAACTGACGCTGATTTACCTGCTCGATCTGACCGCCGTCATCTACATATCGGGCATCCTGATTCACGAAAAATACCTGGCAATCGACTTTGCCCGCAAGGAAATTGTCGGCATTGCTTACAGTGACAGCGTGCGTGAGCTGCTGATGGCGGCGATCCGGCCAGCACCGCTTGCACCGGCCGAGGCGCAGGCGGTGCTGCAGCAGTTTGGTTTGCAGCGGGCACGCCACGATGCCACCCTGAATGCGCAGGCCGACAGCGCGGCGCTGGTGTCAAGCTGGCAGTTCTTGCAAGGCGGCGGCAACCCGTCGGCCGATGCATTGCAGCCAGTGATTCAGGGTGCGCGCAATTTGATCACCACCGTGGGCAACCAGTCGAACCTGATTCTGGACCCTGATCTGGACAGTTACTACAGCATGTCGCTGGTGGTGCTGCGGTTTCCCGAACTGGTCGAGGTCCTCAACGATGTGATTCGCCTGGTTGACCACCAGCCGCGCGCGGGCCGCGGCCAGGTGGATTTGCAAAGCACTCGTCTGCTGATTCTGGCGGGTCGGCTCGACGCCATTCACCAGGGCATAACGGCCGATTACAAGCAGGCCTATGCGGCTGGCAGTCCGGCCTTCAGAAGCCAACTGCTTGACCAGCAAATTGCACTGAATCGCCAGTTGTTGCAACTGCTGTCAATGGTGCAGACTTTTTCAGAAAAGAACATCCTGCCGACTGATGTGCAGCAGTTGGCGCTGCTCCAGGGACAGACCATTGATGCACTTGCGCAGGCCTGGCAAGCGACATCAGGTGCCTTGAATGCGCTGCTGCAACAGCGCGTTGACAGCCTGTTTGCGAAAATGTGGCTGCATCTGGGCACCGCCCTGGCACTGCTGCTGGCCATTCTGAGCCTGGTCTATACGGTGGCCCGATTGATTGCCCAGCCGATCAAGCAGCTTGCCGGTGTTGCCAACACGGTGCGCCAGACCGGTGACTACAACCTGCGCGCCCACTGGGCCAGCCAGGACGAGATCGGTCACCTGGTCACCACTTTCAACAGCATGCTGGCGCAGCTTGACCGCGACCGCGATGCGCGCCAGGAACTGGCCGCCAGCACGCGCGCCGCGCAGGCCCAACTGGAACTGCTGGAGTCGATTCCGATTGCCATGGTGGTGACTTCAGTGCCCGACCATCAGGTGCTGCACGCCAACGAACCGGCCGCACCCTGGCTGGCCGGGCGCAGCACCGACCCCTGGCGACACGGCCTGGAACCGGGCGTGCGGGTGCGGTTTTTCCAGCGCCTGTCAGACCATGACCGGGTCGATGAATTCGAGGTGCGCTGGCTCGGCGGTGCCGAGCCGTCATGGGCCGTGCTGTCGGCGCGCCGCCTGAGCTTTCAGGGCCACGATGCCTTGCTGACCACGTTCACTCCGATCAATGTGCTCAAGCTGATGGAGCAACGGCTGGAACTGTGGGCCAAGGTGTTCGAGGCTTCGTCCGAGGGCATCATCATTCTGGATGCGGGGCAAAAGGTGTTGAGCGTGAACACGGCCTATTGCAAGGCCACCGGCTATGACTTTTATGAGGTGATCGGCGAACACCTGCACATGCTGCTGGGCAACACCGCCGCCGAATCAGACGAGGAACTGGCTGGCGAGATCTCGCGCACCATCGCGCAGCGCCACGAGTGGCAGGGCGAAGTGCTGTTGCGCAAGCGCAGCGGCCAGACTTACCCGGCCTGGTTGATGATCTCGGCGGTGCGCGAATCCAATCGAAAAGGCACGGTATCGCATTACATTGGCATTTCGATCGACATCACCGACCGCAAACGCACCGAGGCGCGGGTGCAGTTTCTGGCCAAACACGACGCGCTGACCGAGCTGCCGAACCGCGCCTTGTGTGTCGAAACGCTGCAGGCCGCGCTCAAACAGGCTGGCAACAGCGGTGAATACCTGGCTGTGCTGTTCATTGATCTGGACCGCTTCAAGGTCATCAACGACACCCTGGGGCACCACATCGGCGACGGCTTGTTGCGCTCGGTGGCGCAGCGCCTGCAGCAGGCGGTGCGCGCTGGCGATCTGGTGAGTCGGCTCGGCGGCGACGAATTCGTGGTGATTTTGCGCGACATCAAGACCGGCGAGCAGGCGCGCTGGCAGGTCGAGCAGCGCCTGATCCCGCTGGTGCGCCAGACCCACAGCGTGCAGGGGCACGCGCTCAATGTGTCGTGCAGCGTCGGCATTGCGGTCTATCCGACCGACGGGCTGGACCTTGATGAACTGATGCGCCGCGCCGATGCCGCGATGTACGAAGCCAAGGCCGGCGGTCGCGATGCGGCGCGGGTATTTGATTCGTCGATTGACCAGGTCATCCGCGAACGCCAGGAGCTTGAGCAGCACCTGCGGCTGGCACTCGAACGCGGCGAATTCAGCCTGAATTACCAGCCCCGGCTGGATGCCCGCAGCGGTGTCGTGCTCGGGGTGGAAGCGCTGATCCGCTGGCACAGTACCGAACTCGGCTCGATCCCGCCTGGGCGCTTTATTCCGGTGGCCGAAGAGTGCGGCCTGATCCACCCGATCGGGCGCTGGGTGCTCGATGAGGCCTGCCGCCAGCGCGCCAGTTGGCAGCAGCAGGGGCTGGCCTCCCTGGTGATGTCGATCAACCTGTCGGCGGCCCAGTTGGCCGAACCCGACCTGGTGGACCTGGTGCGCCAATGCATCGAGCGGCATCACTGCGACCCGAGTGGGCTGGAGCTTGAAATCACCGAGTCGCACCTGATGGCCGATCCGGTGGCTGCCAACGAAAAGCTGATAGCCATCAAGGCGCTCGGGCTGCAACTCTCGATTGACGATTTTGGCACCGGCTATTCCAGCCTGGCCTACCTGAAGCGCTTTCCGATTGACAAGCTGAAGATTGACCAGTCTTTTGTGCGCGACATGCTAGACGACCCGGCCGACATGGCGATTGTCCGGGCCATTGTGGTGCTCGGCCATACGCTGGGCCTGACGGTGGTGGCCGAGGGCGTGGAGCAAAAAGAACAGGCCGGGCAACTCAGGCAGTTGGGTTGTGACGAA
>DAOSLL010000494.1:0-3764 GCA_035368905.1 Rhodoferax sp. | reverse complement strand
CGAATGACTTGGAATGTTTGAATTCTTCGCATGATATGCAAAGACTTGACTTGTTGGAGACCAATAGCCGGTCAGACTGATGGCGCATGGGCTGCGGGATGGCGGCCCATTTTGCACCTGTTGATCGGGCCACAACCGGGCAATGGGCCTGCAAGTCCGGCATAAACTGGCCTCGCTGGGGGCGCTTCTCGCTGTTCGATCCATCAAGTACGACCGGCGGGTCCAGGGGTCGGGCTACTCGGCCAGTTCCAGCCGCACCATGTGGCTCTCTTTGGCCGGCCAGGTCCGGCCAGTGACCCGATTGACCTCATCGGTATGAATTTCCCCGGCGATGGCCCGGTACTGCAATTTGTTCAGGGTGATCTTGCTGCGGTTGACCCGACCACCACCGGTGACCGCGACACCTGGTGGCGGAAACTGGCCATCAAAGCTGACATGGTTGACGGTCGGGTCCATGTAGCCGCGCGGGCGCTCCAGGTGGATGATGGCAAAGGCCGGCAAGTCCTCGTCGGCAGTGCGCTCGGCCTTCAGGTGCAGGAAATTGGTACCGCGCACAAACGGGCTGCGATAGATGTGCGTCACCGCATAGCCAGGCGAGCGCAACACAAACTCATAACGTGCGCCCTGCTGCGCCTGAAACGGCCCCCAGCGGCCGTCAGGTCCGACCACTTTGTCGTACACCGCTGCGCCAGCACGCAAGCCGGTGTCGTGCTGAACGACAAAAATTTCGAGCTGCGCCTGGGACAGCGGCAGGTTGTTGAAATAGTGCGTGCCAGCACTGGCGCGGTCACCAGATGCCACGCCCATGCCGGTGACCAGGCCGTCGAGCACCAGGTCATACTGCGGCCAAATGGTGAGGTTGTCCGCTGGCTTGCCGGTGATAAAGCGGTAGGCGGCGGCAAACGAGGCCACCGAGAAGGCACCGTCACGTTGTTCCGAGCGGGGAATCACCAGGCTTTTGACACCCTTGAGCGCCGTGCTTTCATAGTCTGCCAGGCTCAGTTTCTTGTTGGCCCCGGCCCACAGCCCATCGGGCCAGGACAACACCGCGTGGCTGACGGTCTGGTCCCCGCCGCCCTTAACGATGTAATTGCGAATCGCGTAAGCACCGCGCCCATGGCCGATCAGCACCACCTGTTTGGCACCGGTTTTGAGCAGTACTTGCGCCACTTCGGTTTTCAAGAACGCCAGTTGATCGGCATCCGAGCTGCGACCGGGCTGCGCCACTGCGTCGTCGTCCGGGGCTTGCGGGTGCGGCTGTTGCAAGGCAAACAGGCGCGAGCGCGGCCAGCCATTGGACTCAAAACGCCAAACCAGGTCTTGCCAATAGGTTGCCGCAGCATCATCGCCATGGACAAAAACCACCGGGGGTGCCTCTGCCCGTTGCCACGGGCCGTAAGCACAACCCGACAACCCTACAGTAACAATAGCAGCTAGCGCAATAAGGACGGGGGCTAGAAGGCGATCTAACATAAAAACTCCAGCAACAACCGATGATCGTCGGTCAAAACAAAACGCATCAAAGCCCTGGCACCAGCAGCTTGAGGCCGCCCAGATACGGCTGCAACACCTCGGGCACCGTCACCGAACCGTCGGCATTCTGGTAATTTTCCAGCACCGCCACCAGCGTTCGGCCAACAGCCAGCCCGGAGCCATTGAGCGTGTGCACCAGCTCATTCTTGCCCTGCGCGTTCTTGAAGCGGGCCTGCAGGCGGCGCGCCTGAAAGGCTTCGCAGTTGCTGACCGAGCTGATTTCGCGGTAGGTGTTTTGTGCTGGCAACCAGACTTCAAGGTCATAGGTTTTGCTGGCACCAAAGCCCAGGTCACCGGTGCTCAGGCTCATCACGCGATACGGCAAGCCGAGCTTTTGCAAAATGGCCTCGGCGTGGCCGGTCATCACTTCGAGCGCCGCGTAACTCTGGTCCGGGTGAACGATTTGCACCATTTCGACCTTGTCAAACTGGTGCTGACGAATCAGGCCGCGGGTATCACGCCCGGCGCTGCCGGCTTCCGAGCGGAAACATGGGGTGTGGCCGGTCAACAGAATCGGCAGTTCGGCCTCAGCCACCACCACATCGCGGACAAAATTGGTCAGTGGCACTTCGGCTGTCGGAATCAAGTACAGCGCAGCGTTGTCCAGTTGCTCATCGCCCTCTTGCCCGCCCTTTTTGGCAGCAAACAAATCGCCCTCGAACTTGGGCAACTGGCCGGTGCCCCGGAGCGTGGCGGCGTTGACAATGTACGGGGTGTAGCACTCGGTGTAAGCATGTTCCTGCGTTTGCACATCGAGCATGAACTGCGCCAACACCCGGTGCAGCCGCGCCACCGGCCCTTTCATCACGGTAAAGCGCGAGCCCGTCAGCTTGACCCCCATCTCAAAATCAAGGCCGAGCGGCATGCCGACATCGACATGGTCCTGCACGGCAAAATCAAACACCCTGGGTGTACCCCAGGTGCGCACCACCACATTGGCATGCTCGTCGGCACCGACCGGCACGCTGTCGTGCGGCAGGTTGGGCACCGCCAGCAAAAGGGTTTGCAACTCCAACTGAATCTGCTCAAGCCGTTTGGCAGACGCGTCAAGCTCGTCCTTGATACCCGCCACCTGCGCCATCACCGCATCCGCTTGCGCCGCACCGGCTGGGCCTTTGGCCTTGAGCTGGCCAATTTGCTTGCTGGCACTGTTGCGTTGGGCTTGCAGTGCTTCGGTGCGCATCTGAATGGTTTTGCGCTCGGTCTCCAGCGCAGTGAAGGCTTGCACGTCCAGAAACATCTGCGGGCTTTTGCGGCTTTCCAGTCGGGCGATGACACTGCCGAGGTCTTTGCGAAGTAGTGTGATATCGAGCATGATCTTTATATATGAAATTGGGCTCTGGCCCTTGTCTGACAAGCGCTAGAAGCTATATGTTATGTAGCATCTTGCGATTCGTTGTGGTTCAGGTCGGTGCGCAGCCCCTTGGGCAGCGGAAACTTGACCGTCTCTGGCAAGCCCGCCATGGTTTGCACCGACACCGCACCAAATGCCTTGATGCGCTCGATCACCTGTGTCACCAGAATCTCTGGCGCTGACGCACCGGCGGTCAAGCCGACGCGGGTGCAACCGGCAAACCACTGCGGCTGCAGGTCCTCAGAACTGTCAACCATGTAGCCGGGGGTGCCGAGTTTGCGCGCCAGTTCGGCCAGCCGGTTGCTGTTGGAACTGCTTGGGCTGCCCACCACAATGACCAGATCAACCTGTGGACTCATCAGCTTGACGGCATCCTGGCGGTTTTGCGTGGCGTAACAAATGTCTTGCTGCTTGGCTTCACGCACCTTCGGGAAGCGCCGCCTGATGGCAGCCGCGATCTCGGCGGCATCGTCAACGCTCAGGGTGGTTTGAGTCACCAGTGCCAGCTTGTCGGTTTGACCCGGCGCTAGGCGCGCGACATCGGCCACGTCTTCGACCAGATGAATGCCGCCATCAAGCTGCCCCATGGTGCCCTCCACTTCAGGGTGGCCCTTGTGACCAATCATGACGAACTCGAAACCCTCTTTGGCCAGCTTGGCGACTTCCACATGCACTTTGGAAACCAGCGGGCAGGTGGCGTCAAAAATGCGAAAACCCCGGTCAGTCGCCTCCTGCTCTACCGCCCGGCTCACGCCATGGGCAGAAAAAACCAGGGTAGCCCCCGCCGGGACTGCGTCAAGTGCTTCAATAAAGATAGCGCCTTTGGCCTTCAGGTCGTTCACCACATAGGTGTTGTGCACGATCTCGTGGCGCACGT
>DAOSLL010000493.1:0-3770 GCA_035368905.1 Rhodoferax sp. | reverse complement strand
TCTGCAAAGACACTTATGAAGTGTTTCGCAAATACCTGACTGAAGGCAAACCCGGTTACGTCGAGCACCGTTGGGCTGCGCTGAAGGACGCGGTGCGTTGGATTTCGCAAGCAGGTGGCGTGGCCGTGATAGCGCACCCGGCTCGCTACAAGTTCACCGCCAATGAGGAGTTTGCCCTGTTCACCGAGTTCAAGGCGCATGGTGGTCAGGCTGTAGAGGTGGTTACGGGCAGCCATTCAGCGGCTGAATGTGTCGCCTATGCCAACACCGCACTCGAATTTGGCCTGGCCGCCTCAAGGGGTAGCGACTTCCATAGCCCCGACGAAAGTCGCACCGACCTGGGTGCGCTGCCCGGCCTGCCCGCCAGGCTTACCCCGGTATGGGATTTGTTGAGCCACCGCATTCAACGTGCGCCAGGCAAGGCATAACTGGCAGCCACGCGCCAATGACATTCTGGCGCAGCCGTCAGGGCGGCGGCATCTTGCTGATTGTGCTGGCCACGCTGGCCTTTGCCTTGCTTGATACGGCCACCAAACACGCAACCCAACTGGCACCGGTCTTGATGCTGCTGTGGTTCCGTTACCTGTTTCAGGCCGTGGCGACTTTTGCATTGCGGTTTCCGGTGCAAAAGCGGCGCCTTTTTGACACCCCAAACCCAAGATTTCAGGCGCTGCGTGGCGGCTTGCTGCTGGCCACCAGTTTCTGCTCGTTTTTCGGCCTGCAGTACCTTCCGGTTGGCGAGTTCACTGCCATCGTCATGCTGTCACCCATGGTGGCCACGGCGCTGGCGGCGCTGGTGCTGAAAAACCATGTGGCACCGCTGCGCTGGATGCTGATGCTGGTGGGCCTCGGTGGGGTGCTGCTGGTGGTGCGCCCGGGTGGGCAAGTGTTTGGCTGGGCGCTGTTGTTTCCGGTGGTGCTGGTGGGCACTTATGCCTGGTTTCAGGTGCTGACCAGTCGCCTCAGTGCTGATGAAAACCCCTACACGACGCACTTTTACACCGGACTGGTCGGCACCCTGGTGATGTGTCCGGTCGCCTTGCTGAGCTGGAAAACCCAGGCCCTGCTGGACTACTGGCCGTGGTTTTTGGTGCTGGGGTTTTTGGGCACTTTTGGCCATCTGATGCTGATTCGGGCCTTCAACCGGGCCAGTGCCGTGGTGCTGGCCCCCTATCTTTACGCACAAATCGCCTTTGCCACGCTGGCTGGCTGGCTGGCTTTCAGCCATGTGCCGGACGCCTATGCCTGGGCCGGAATTGCGGTGATCGCCAGCAGTGGCGTCGGCAATGCAGTGCTGTCTGCGCGTGAAGCGCAGCTCAAGCGACAATAAGCCATGCCACTGATTTTTGCCATCCACCCCGACAACCCGCAACCACGCCTGCTCAAGCAAGCCACCGCATTGCTTGACAAGGGCGAGGTGCTGGCCGTGCCCACTGACTCCAGCTACGCGCTGGTGTGCCATCTCGATGACAAGGCAGCCGCTGACAAGCTGCGGCGCATCCGTGGGATTGATGACAAACATCATCTGACCCTGCTGTGCCGGGACTTGTCCGAGCTGTCAACCTATGCACGCGTCGACAACCAGCAGTTTCGCCGCCTGAAAGCCGCCACGCCAGGGGCCTATACCTTCATTCTGGAGGCCAGCAAGGAAGTGCCACGTCGGTTGAGCCACCCGTCACGCAAAACCATTGGCCTGCGCGTGCCCGACCACAAGGTGTTGCAGGATCTGCTGGCACTGCACAACACACCGCTACTGGCCACCACCCTGATTCCCCCCGGAGACACCGAGCCGCTTAACGATGCACAGGAGATTCGCGAACGCTATCGTGGCCGACTCGCTGCGGTCATCGACTCTGGTGCCTGCCCGCGCGAGCCCACCACGGTGGTTGATCTGACCAACAGCGATCCGGTTGTTATCCGCCAAGGCCGCGGGTCGCTGGCAACGCTGGGCCTTTAGGAGAATCCTGCCATGGACTTTGCCAACCTGATTCAAACTGTCACTATCTACGCCATCCCGGTGCTGCTGTCGATCACCGTGCACGAGGCTGCGCACGGTTACGCGGCACGCTACTTTGGCGACAACACGGCTTACGCCCTTGGGCGCGTCACGCTCAATCCGTTCAAGCATATTGACCCGGTCGGCACCATCCTGATGCCTTTGTTGCTGTACGTGGCCACTTCTGGCGCGTTTTTGTTTGGTTATGCCAAGCCGGTGCCGGTGCGTTTTGGCAATCTGCGCAACCCCAAGCGTGACATGGTGTGGGTGGCTTTGGCCGGCCCTGGGGTCAATTTCATTCAGGCACTGCTGTGGGGTGTGCTGCTTTACCTGCTGCAAGGCGCTGGTGTCACCGAGCCATTTTTTGTCGAGATGGCGCAAGGTGGCATTCTGGTCAACGTGGTCATGTTTGTCTTTAACCTGTTTCCGTTGCCACCGCTTGACGGTGGCCGCATTCTGGTCGGCTTGCTGCCCTACCGGCAGGCAATGCTGGTGTCACGCATCGAGCCCTGGGGATTTTTCATCGTCATGGCGCTGGTGATTGCCGGTGTTGTCAGCGCTTTGTGGATGCGACCGCTGATGGGATTGAGCTTCAAGCTGATCAACCTGCTGCTGTCACCTCTGGCCATGCTGGTGACTTGATTTGGCGACCCCTTTTTTTGTTCTTTTGAGACTGTGTTTTTTTCATGAGTATCGCGCGTTTTCTGACCGGCATTACCACCTCCGGCACCCCGCATCTGGGCAACTATGTGGGCTCGATCCGGCCAGCAGTGCGTGCCAGCCTGGTGCAAGGGGTCGAGAGTTTTTACTTTCTGGCCGATTACCATGCGCTGATCAAGGTTGATGAGCCGACCCGCATTCAGCGTTCGACACTGGAGATAGCCGCCAGTTGGCTGGCCGCAGGACTGGACCCGGCGCGGGTGGTTTTTTACCGTCAGTCTGATATCCCCGAAATTCCCGAACTCACCTGGTTTTTGACCTGCGTGCTCGGCAAGGGCGTGCTTAACCGGGCGCATGCCTACAAGGCCGCAGTGGACAAGAACACCGCCGCAAGCGCCGACCCGGATACCGATGTGACGGCTGGGCTGTTCATGTACCCGGTGCTGATGGGGGCCGACATTTTGATGTTCAATGCCCACAAGGTGCCGGTTGGGCGCGACCAGGTGCAGCACATCGAAATGGCACGCGACATGGCGCACAGCTTCAACCACCGCTACGGCGATCACTTTGTGCCACCTGAAGCGGTGATTGACGACAACGTCGCAACCCTGCCGGGCCTGGACGGTCGCAAGATGAGCAAGAGTTACAACAATACGATTGCGCTGTTTGCATCGCGCGAACAACTGGAAAAGTCGATTGCGGCTATCGTGACCGACTCCAAAGCACCTGGCGAGCCCAAAAGCACCGATGGCTCGGCGCTGTTTCAGCTCTATCAGGCTTTTGCCAGCACCGAAGAAACCGAAGCGTTGAGCCAGGCGTTTGCCGACGGGATTGCCTGGGGACAAGCCAAGCAAATCGTGTTTGAGCGAATCGACCATGAAATTGCCCCGATGCGGGCAAGCTACCAGGCGCTGATCAACGACCCGGCCAAAATCGAGGCTATCCTGAATGCTGGCGCGATCAAGGCGCGCGCCATTGCCAGGCCCTTCATGACGCGGCTGCGCCAGGCCGTCGGCTTGCGCAAGCTTGACCAGCAAAGTGATGCCAGCAGCAAAGCCGCCCGGCTGGCGCTGCCCGTCTTCAAGCAATACCGAGAAGCCGACGGTCAATTTTT
>DAOSLL010000492.1:0-3773 GCA_035368905.1 Rhodoferax sp. | reverse complement strand
CCTCCGACCCCTTCGTCCCGAACGAAGTGCGCTACCAGGCTGCGCTACATTCCGATTAAAACACTTGCCTGACCATCACGATTGACGCTCAAGCAGTTGAGTTGCCAATTGTAGCAAACAGGCTGTGTGGGGTCCTTCTGGTAGCTGACTGGCGGCGGCGGCGGCACGCTCGGCCTCCAGCATTGCAGCTCGCCTGGCAGCATCGATGGCACCACTTGACTGCACTATAGCCACCACCTGCTTGATCATTTTGACATCGCCGGTTTCGATGGCCACCTTGATCAGCTCACGCTGTGCCGCGTCGCCGCGCTGCATGGCAGCGATCAGCGGCAAGGTGGTTTTGCCTTCGCGCAGGTCGTCGCCCAGGTTCTTGCCCATGACCGACACATCCCCGGTGTAGTCCAGCACATCATCAATCACCTGAAAGGCGGTTCCCATGGCTTGGCCATAATCCGCGCAGCAGGCCTCAATCTCGTGTGATGCGCCGGCCAGTATGGCACCCACTCGGGCACTGGCTTCAAACAGCTTTGCTGTCTTGGAGCGAATCACCTGGAGGTAGCCAACTTCATCCAGGGCCGCGTTGTGCATGTTCATCAACTGCATGACTTCGCCTTCAGCAATGATGTTAGTGGCATCCGCCAGCACCTGCATGATGCGCATATTGTCTGCATCAACCATCATCTGAAAGGCGCGCGAGTACAAGAAGTCCCCCACCAAAACACTGGCCGGGTTGCCAAAAGTCTCATTGGCCGTGGCGTTGCCACGTCGCAGCGAGGAATCGTCCACCACATCGTCATGCAACAGGGTAGCGGTGTGAATGAATTCGACCACGGCGGCGAGGTTAAAGCGCTGAA
Organism: Rhodoferax sp.; assembly: GCA_035368905.1. Lineage (GTDB taxonomy): Bacteria > Pseudomonadota > Gammaproteobacteria > Burkholderiales > Burkholderiaceae_C > Rhodoferax. The sequence goes on along the minus strand of DAOSLL010000492.1, from coordinate 2,919 downwards.
CACCCTTGAAGCCCAAGGCACCACAAATCAGCAGCAGCAAGACCGGGCGCAGTCGCTTGCCGCCAGCAGAAATAATATAGCGCGACACCTGCCCCACTAGTGGCACGCCAGAATCCAGACGTTGGGCGATAACCCGATCAACCTCACGCATGTCGGACGAGATGATCGATATCAAAGACGATTGGCTATGGTGGGTAGCTTGCAAGACGATAGGCCCATTCAAATCCCTCGATTATCCAAGATTGTTGCCACGGGTCTGACGAATAACGTCGATGTTGGCGCAAGATGCTGCCAACTCTGCGCGGCACTATGCCATTTCGTGCAAACCTTGACAACACATGCAGCGATGGATCAGTAGCGTGTCAGACTTTCCAGCCCTGGGTTGCTGTTCACATCAGCTTCAAAAAGCAGGGTGATTCAATAGAGTTGCTCCGGGACAATTGGGCGGCTTTGACCAGTCCAACTGCCTAACTCGGCGATTGGCCGCAGCCAGAGGGTGTCGCCTCAGAGGCTGGTGGATTGACGTTTGCATGGACAGTAAAGACGGGATTTTTGGCCCCTCCGGCCGGGATGAACCGCTACTTTGCTTCGGCCATGTTTGACAAGCCGATTCGCTATGTTGCGCGCCCGGTGCGACCGGCGGTGCTGGCCAGGTTTTTCGGCACGCTGGCAATATCATGGATTCCCGTGCTGTCCGCCGACTTGCCGCAAGTACTGGTCAACCCGGGAAGACCTGCAGTCGGGCACCTTGCGATGCTGCATTTAATATAGCTGGTAGCGCCCCATCCATAAGGGCTGGAGCCACAAAATTCATATAAAAAAGGCAGCAATCGTTGCCGCGATGGTCTTGCTGTATCGCGACCAGGCTGAGGGTTCAAATTCTGCTCAATTCCGATGATGCTGAAAAGCTGACCCATATCCCATCGCTCCCGTCTGTCATCGAGATTGACACCCGTCAGTAGGGCCGGAAACTGCCAGCCGAATCATTGCGAACCCGAGCTACCGTCACTTTCGATGGGCTTGCCTGCTTGCGCCTTTCCGGGGCTGGTGCCGCAAGCTCGGACTTCCGGGCCGAAACCTCGCCTGTCTTGAAAAACGAAATGCTCTGCTGCAACTGCTCGGCTTGCCCGGACAGCTCTTCGCTGGTGGCGGCCAGCTCTTCGGAGGCCGAGGCATTCTGCTGCGTGGCCCGTTCGAGTTGGCCCATGGCACCACTGATCTGAACCACTGACTCGCTCTGCTGGGTACTGGACGCGGAAATTTCCTGCACCAGTTCGCTGGTCTTTTGAATGCTGGGGACAATTTCGTCGAGCAGCTTGCCCGCGTGTTCGGCGGTAGAAACGCTCTTGTCGGCCAGTTCGCCGATTTCTCTGGCAGCTTGCTGGCTGCGCTCGGCCAGCTTGCGAACTTCGGCTGCAACCACCGCAAAGCCCTTGCCGTGCTCTCCGGCGCGAGCCGCCTCGATGGCCGCATTGAGTGCCAACAGATTGGTCTGGTAGGCGATGTCATCAACGATGCAGATTTTTGCGGCAATCTGCTTCATGGCCAGCACCGTGGCATTGACCGCTTTGCCACCGTCAACGGCTTCCTTGCTTGCTTTATTGGCCATGGCATCGGTAACCCTGGCGTTGTCGCTGTTATGGGTGATGGATGCTGACATCGTGTCCATCGTGGCGCTGGTTTCTGCCACGCTGGCGGCTTGTTCGCTGGCCGCCTGTGACAAGGACTGCGCCGTGGCGCTGACCTGATTGGCAGCGCCGGTGAGGGCAGCGGCAGCGGCATGCGCTTCGCCCAAAACGCGCGTCAGATTCTCGGCGGTGGTGTTGGCGCTGTCTTTGACTTTGCCAAAAAGCCCGCCAAAATTTCCGTCCATGCGCTGGGTCAGGTCACCTTCGGCAAAGGCCAGCAGCACGTGGGCAACATCACTCAAGCCTTTTTCGCTGGCATCCATCAGTTGGTTGATGTTGCCCGACAGATTTTCAAAGAAGCCGCTCTTGCCCGCAAGCATCAGCCGCTTGCTGAAATCACCTTGGGCTGCACCCTGCACGATCGAGGCGATCTCACCTTCCACGCCGACCTCGGCGGTGCGGTCGAGCCACTCGACCACCGTGCCCACGCGCTTTCCGGTGGCATCAACAATCGGGTTGGCGATGAAGCCAAAACACAGCGTGCCAACCCGGATCTCAGCCCGGTGGGTGGACTGCAGGGCAGCCAGCGTCAAGCGCTGGCGATTTGGCTCCTTGTGAAAGAGGTCAATATTCGTGCCCAGCAATTTCGACGCGTCAAAGTGGGGCAGGCTCTTGCGCAACTCTGCCTCGTTGCGCTGCATCATGAGCTGCGCCGTCTCGTTCATGTAAACGATGTCGTGGCTGGCGTTAGCGATCATCACATTCGTTGTGCACTTGTCCAGCGCATGCTTGATGCGGGTATTGGCGCGAGCCTCCGCGTCGGCCTTAATTTCATCATTGCGGTTGCGCCACTCCACAATTGAGCCCAGCCGATGCTGGTTGTCGTCGAACACCGGTGTGGCAACCAGGCCAAACACCCTGCCACCCAGCGTGATGTCAGCCTTGTAATTGCCACTCAGGCTATTGAGCAAGTCCGCTTGCCCGGTGCTGGCGTGGAACCGGCTAAAACTGCTGCCCAAAACCTCACCTGCGCGAAACTGCGGAAGTTGCTGTCTGATGTCGTTCTCGGCACCTTGCAACAGGTCAGTCATCGACGTGTTCAGGTAGATGATGCTGCCCTGGGCATCGGCGATCATCACGCAGGTGGAAGCGTTGTCCAGCGCTTTTTTGATGCGCATGGTCTCGTCTGCCAACTGGTTCACATGCATGCTCAGATCTTTGGCAAAGCCATGTTTGTCATCAAGCTCGATACGTTTGGACAAGTCGCCATGTGCAGCGGCTGTTACCACTG
>DAOSLL010000491.1:0-3774 GCA_035368905.1 Rhodoferax sp. | reverse complement strand
ATCGGGAAATTCTTGATTCAGGAGCAATTTGACCAAATTCTGAAAATGAATCGAATCCTCGATCAAGAGCACGGTGCCATTCTGTGTGGACACTAGAGCTGCGCCTTGGGAAGGCATGAAGTCGGCCGGCAGTTTTGAACCATCGACCAAGCCCTGCAAACGATCATCCGACCCGCGCGTTTGCCACTTTTGAACCGATTGGCGCGCAATGCGCCGATGCCCGCCGGGCGTGCGCCAGGCCTCCAGTTCGCCCCGATCCACCATCAGTTGCACTGATCGCACTGCCAGTCCAAGCTGGCGCGCAACCGATCGGGTGGTCATGAAGTTGAGGTCGTCGGCGTCGGATTCTGGCTGGTTCACGCTTTCATTTTATAGAAAAATCAGCCTATTCCCCCTGATACGTTTATCACTTTTATCAATGAAATGATGTTTTATACCAATTGCCAGGCCAGTTGACAAGGCTTTTGGAGCCAACGTTGGGTTTAACAAACTGCACCGGCTTGGTGGTGTCTGAGTTTTCCACCATGCGCTGATTTGTCAACAACTTGTTGCGTGATTCAGAAACTCATCCAGCGCCTCAAGCTGCAATGGGCGGCTGTACAGATAACCCTGGTAGGCATGGCAGCCATGTTGATGAAGAAACAGGCGCTGTGCTTCGGTTTCCACCCCCTCCGCAATGACGTGCATCGACAAAGCGGCAGGCGAGCCAGATAGGACAGCGAGGAATAGCCGGTGCCAAAATCGTCCATGGCAAAAAGGATACCCATCTGTTTGATCGCCGTCATCTTCACAATCGCATCCTCGACGTTTTCCAGCACTAGCCCCAGCGCATCGGCTGGTGCCAGGCCAGACACCTTGGCCAGCGAGACAGGATCGGTGTGCTGCTTCATGGCCGTTGAATCAGTCAAGAGTGGCATCGATGGTTTTCACGATCTGCAAAGCCGCAGCGCTGACGGCGGTAATGCCGTCGCGAGTTTGTTGTACCAGCACGCCGCGCGCAACGGGTTCCAGCGGGGCTTGCTTGAGTTCGGTCTCTTTCCTGGCAGCAAAATCGGCCAGGCAGTCGGCACCGATGGTGGCTGACAGACCTTTGAGCGTGTGCATGACGCGCATCGCGTCCTTTGGCTCGTCATGTGCGACATGCAGCGCCAGCCGGTCGGCGAAGTCGGCCGTGTCCTGTACGAAGCCAAGCGCAAAACGCCGGTACAGGGTGGTGTCGCCACCAACCTGATCGAGTGCCCTGGCGAAATTGATTTTGCCCAGTTGCTGCAAATCGATGACCAACGCATCGGTGATCCGTTGCGCTGGCTGGGCGGCCTGGATCTGCTGCGCCCTCGACTGCGCCAGACCCACCAGGCGGCGCACCAAGGCCACCAGCTTGGGCAGATCAATGGGTTTGCCGACATGGCCGTTCATGCCTGCGGCAAGCGCCTGGGCGATGTCGTCGGGCAGGGCATTGGCGCTCAGGGCAACAACCGGCAATCGCGCCAGCCCCAATTGCTGGCGAATCACGCGCGTGGCGGCAAAACCATCGAGCACCGGCATTTGCAGGTCCATCAGCACCACGTCAAACGGTGGGTCCGCGCTGGCCACAGCGTCCACGCCCAGTTGACCGTTGTCTGCCAACGACACCTGCGCGCCCTCGCGGGTGAGCAGTTCCTTTGCCACCATCTGGTTGACAAGGTTGTCTTCCACCACCAGGATTCGCATGTTTGCCAGACCCGGCTGCCCGTCGGCGGGCGGGTTCGGGCCTGGCAAATCATCGACACCGGCCTGGGCCACAACATCGAGCAACATCTCCGGGCTGAACGGTTTGGCCAGGAAACCGCTGACGCGCGACTGCTCGGCTTCGGTCCGGTCGGCCAACTGGTCGCGGCCATTGGCACCCACCATGACCAGGCGCGGCGGGCGGCAAACGCCAAAGTCCAGGGCCTTGATCTTGCGGGCGGTTTCCCAGCCGTCCATCCCGGGCATGTGCCAGTCCAGCAGCACCACAGTGAACGGGCTGGTCGACCGCTGACAGTGCTGTTGCAGCCATTGCAGTGCCGCCGCGCCGCTGTCAACGCCAGTGGCCACCAACCCCCTGGCCTGCAACTGGCCCAGTATCAGACGACGCGCCACGGCTTTGTCATCAACCACCAGCACCTCCAGTGGCGCGGGCAAGCTTGACGGTGGCAACTGCAGGTCTGGCGGTACCGGCAACACCACCGGCATCGGCAAACTGAAATAGAACTTGCTGCCCGCACCCAGGGTGCTTTGAACCTTCAGCGTGCCGCCCATCAGTGCCACCAGCCGCCGACTGATGGCCAGGCCCAGGCCGGCGCCGCCCAGGCTGCGCCGGGTGGGCGTCTCGCTCTGGGTGAAGGCCTCAAAAATCCGCTGCTGCCGATTGGCCGCAATGCCGCAGCCGGTGTCACTCACGGCGAACTCAAGTTCCGCGACATTGCCTTGCTGCCCTTCCAGCCGAACTGACACCACCACTTCGCCAGCTCTGGTAAATTTGACAGCATTGCTGCACAAATGGGTCAGCACCTGCTTGAGTCGCCAGAGGTCGCCAGACACCACTGGCGGCAGTCTGGGTTGCAGGTCAAACAGCAGTTCCACTGAATCAGAAAGCCCGTTGGCTGCCAGCTCTGGCGCCAGTTCACGCAATAACTGGTCCAACTGAAACGGTTGCACCACTGGTGTCAGCGGGTCGGATTCAACACTGCAAAACTCCAGAATCTCGTCGAGCAAGGCCAACAGTGATCTGGCTGCGGTTTCGGATTGTTCGACCTCGCCGAGCTGCTTCAGGCTCAGTGGCGTGCCCTTGAGTATCTTGAGCAATCCCAGTACCGCATTCATGGGTGTATGAAATTCGTGGCTCATGGCAGCCAGAAACGCGCTCTTGGCACGGTTGGCTACTTCGACCATTTCCTTGGCCTGAATCAGCTCCATAAACCTGCCGCGGCGCGGGCCAATGTCCTCCACCATCGACCAGATACGTTGCTGACCATCGGCGCCTGTCACCAGCATGCCGTTCAACTGCACGGCAACCCGATGCCCGTCCTTGTGGCGGTATTCCTTGTCGTAGGGACCGTAGCGTCCGGTTCTGAGTAGCGTGCCCATCTGCAGCAGTTCTGCGGGCGCGTAGTCTTCGGGCGTCAAGGCCCAGTAATCAAGCTCTTTGAGTTCTGCCCCGGTGTAACCGCAGATCCGGCACAGCGCTTCATTGACTTCAATGAAGCGACCATCAAGCGAGCACAGCCCGATGCCCAGCGGCGACAGCTCAAACAGGCCGCGCAGGCGTTCTTCACTGGCCTGCAGGGCCGCCTGGGCCTCTTTGACCGGGGAGATGTCGGAAACCTGAACAAAAAAACCCTGGACTTCGCCGTTTGCCAAGTCCGGGATGTACTCCGCCAGAGAATGCCGGATCTGGCCACCCCCAGGTGTTGGAATGGCCCGCTCGAACACCTGCCGTTCACCGCGCAGTGCCGCTTCAATATACGGCCGGTTCAGTTCGAAACGCTGCTCACCCAGCAGTTCCCTGATGTGCATGCCCCGCATCCGCTGCGGATCAATGCCGAACCAGGTTGCATAGGCCCGGTTGCCAAACTGGTTGCGCAGGTCTTTGTCCCAATAGCCAATCATCGCCGAGACGTTGTCGAGCATGGCGCGCAGCCGCGCACTGGGGTCGAGCTGGGCAACCGGAAACATCACGCCCAGAGCCTTTCAAGCGCCTGTACCACTTGTGCGTAATCTGCCGCCGCACGGCTGCCCGGCGCGTGCTCGCGT
>DAOSLL010000490.1:0-3779 GCA_035368905.1 Rhodoferax sp. | reverse complement strand
TGTGCGCCCAAATCCGCCGGTGCAAATAGGGGAAGTTATTTCTGACCACATCCTTTGGTGGCTTGTAACCTGTTAACCCAACGACCGTCATGAACCTCTCCAACCTCAAAATCAGTGCCAAATTGCTTTTTGGCTTCTCCCTTATCGTGTTGCTGACTTCCCTGACCGGTGGTTTGTCCATTTATCAGATGGGCCTCATCAATAACGCGACGGCCGAGTTGTCAGAAAACTGGCTCCCGGACATCGCCCTCGGAAGTGAGTTGCAGGGTCTCCTGAACGACATGCGCCGTGCCGAGTTGCAGCACGTGGTGGCGGTCAATGCTGATGAAAAAAAGGCCGAGGGGGCTCGCATCGTCGCCAACATTGCCAAACTGGGTGATGCCGCCCGCAGGCTGGAGTCGCGGCTGGATTCGCCACCCCAGCGGCAATTCTTTGACAAATACAAACAGGAGATCGCGGCCTACCTGCTCACCAGCGCCAGGCTGATCGAACTCTCATTGGTCGGCTCGTCAGGTCTGGAAGCCACCACCAAATACCTGAAAGGTGACTCGAGAACAACTTTCAGGGCCATTTTCAAAACCCTCAGTGACCTCGGTGGCATCAGCACCAAGGGCGCTGAAGATGCTGCCGCCCAGGCGCACCAAACTTATTACAGCGCCAAGATCAACGTGGCCCTGGGGCTGATGGTGGCGATTGCCATGGCGGCATTCTTGGGCTTCTGGATTTCACGCCAGATCACCCGGCCAATTCAGGTTGCTGTCGGTGCCGCCACGCAATTTGCCGCTGGCAACCTGACCGAGACGCTGAAAGCCGACGGCACTGACGAGCCAGCGCAGTTGCTGCGGGCACTGGAGTCAATGCGCGTTGATTTGTCCAAGGTGGTGGCAAGTGTGCGTGCCGGGTCCGACAGCGTAGCCACGGCAAGCTCTGAAATCGCCCAGGGCAATAGCGACCTGTCGGCCCGCACTGAAAGCCAGGCCAGTGCGCTGGAGCAAACCTCGGCTGCGATGGAGCAACTCGGCTCTACCGTGGCGCAAAACGCAGAATCGGCGCGCAAGGCCAACGATCTGGCCGTCGGCGCGTCAGGCGTGGCGATGCAGGGTGGCGAGGTGGTCGGCCAGGTGGTCGAGACCATGAAGGGAATCAATGACTCTTCCAGGAAGATATCGGACATCATCAGCGTCATTGACGGCATTGCGTTTCAGACCAATATTCTGGCCTTGAATGCCGCCGTGGAAGCGGCTCGGGCCGGTGAGCAAGGGCGTGGCTTTGCCGTGGTGGCCAGCGAGGTGCGCAGTCTGGCAGGTCGCAGCGCCGAAGCGGCCAAGGAAATCAAGGCGCTGATCAGCGCCAGCGTAGAGCGGGTTGCGCAAGGTACCGCATTGGTCGACAAAGCCGGCGACACCATGGCCGAAGTTGTCAACGCGATCAAACAGGTCACTGACATCATGGGTGAAATCAGCAATGCCAGCAGCGAACAATCAATCGGTGTCGCGCAAGTTGGCGAGGCGGTCAGCCAGATGGACCAGGCGACCCAGCAAAACGCCGCCCTGGTGGAAGAGATGGCTGCTGCGGCTGGCAGCCTGCGCAGCCAGGCACAGGAATTGGTGCAAACCGTGTCGGTGTTCAAGCTGGCCGATGCGCAGCAGCTCGGCGCGCAACCTGCCACGCTAGGGATGCGACCGGTCAGCGCCAGGCCGCTTCGCCTGGCCTAGCTGGCTCGGTTAGATCACCCGCACCGCGTTGACATCGGCGACTGCCAGGGCGGTCATGTTGACCACCCGGTGCGAGTCGGATGACAGCGACAGCACGTGGGCCACCGCCGCCGAGCCCAGCAGGATGGGCCCGACAGTAACGCCTTGGCTGACGGTCATCTTCAGCACGTTGAACAAGATATTGGCCGCATCGAGATTCGGGCAAATCAGAATATTGGCCGATCCGCTCAAGGTTGATTCCAGCAGACTCTTGTGCCGGATATCCTCTGACAGGGCGGCATCGCCACGAATTTCGCCCTCGCATTCGACCCCCGGACAGGCGACTTTGAACAGATCGCGCGCGGTGCGCATCTTGAGGGCTGACGGGCGGTTGGATGAGCCAAAATTCGAGTGCGACAGAAATGCCACCTTGGGCGGCAAGCCAAAGCGGCGCACTTCGTCTGCTGCCATGCGGGCAATGCCTGCGAGTTGCTCGGCGGTCGGGTCGTCGTTGACATAGGTGTCGGCGACAAACAGCGAGTGGTGTTCAAGCATCAGCGCGTTGAGCGTGGCCAACACCGAAACGCCGGGCCGCAAACCAATCACGTTGCGCACATGGTTCATGTGCGCGTCAAAGCGCCCATGCATGCCGCACAACATGGCATCGGCATGACCGAGTTTGACCATCAGCGCGGCAATGATGGTGGTGCTGCGGCGCACCGCCGCCTTGGCTGCCTGCGGGGTGACACCTTGACGTCCCATGATCTGGTGGTAGGTTTCCCAGTACTGGCGAAAACGCGGGTCTTCTTCGGGGTTGCAGCAGTCAAAGTCGCGACCGAGTTGCAGGTTCAGGCCAGCCTTGTCAATGCGCGCTTCGATCACCGCCGGGCGGCCAATCAGGATCGGGCGCGCCATGCCGCCTTCAACCACGACCTGCACCGCCCGCAGCACCCGCTCGTCTTCACCTTCGGCGTAGGCGACGCGCTTGGAAGTCAAGGGTGCCTTGCGTGCGGCATTGAACACCGGCTCCATCAGCATGCCAGTGGAATAGACAAAGCGCAGCAGGGTGCGGCGGTAGGCATCCATGTCCTTGATCGGACGGGCCGCCACGCCGGAGCGCTCGGCTGCAGCAGCAACAGCCGGGGCAATGCGCAGAATCAGGCGTGAGTCAAAGGGTTTCGGGATGATGAAGTCCACCCCAAAAGCCAGTTCCTGCCCGGCATAGGCGCTGGCCACCTCTTCGCTGATGTCAGCCTTGGCCAGGGCGGCAATTTCATGCACACAGGCCAGCTTCATCTCTTCGGTGATCTTGGTGGCGCCGCAATCAAGCGCGCCACGAAAGATGTATGGAAAACACAGCACATTGTTGACCTGGTTCGGGTAGTCCGAACGGCCGGTGGCAATGATGCAGTCAGGCCGCACTGCCTTGGCTAGCTCAGGGCGGATCTCAGGCTCGGGGTTGGCCAGCGCCAGGATGATTGGCTGCGTGGCCATGGTCTTGACCATGTCCTGCGTCAGCACGCCGGCTGCCGAGCAGCCCAGGAATACATCCGCGCCGTTGCAGGCATCGGCCAGCGTGCGCAGCGGGGTGTCCTGGGCAAAGCGGGCCTTGGACTCGTCGTAACCACCGGGGCGACCCTGGTAAATCACGCCTTTGGAGTCACAGACAAACACATTCTTGACCTGCACCCCCAGCCCGACCATGACGTTCAGGCAGGCAATCGCGGCAGCACCGGCCCCCGACACCGCGACGCGCACATCCCCAATTGACTTGCCGACCAGTTCCAGACCGTTGAGCAATGCCGCGCTGGAAATGATCGCCGTGCCATGCTGGTCGTCGTGAAACACCGGAATGCCCATGCGTGCACTGAGTTTTTGCTCAATATAGAAGCACTCGGGGGCCTTGATGTCTTCCAGGTTGATGCCGCCCAGCGTTGGCTCCATGGCAGCGATGATCTCGATCAGCTTGTCCGGGTCACGTTCGGCGAGTTCAATGTCAAAAACATCGATATCGGCGAACTTCTTGAACAGGCAGCCCTTGCCCTCCATCACCGGCTTACCGGCCAGCGGGCCGATGTCGCCCAG
>DAOSLL010000489.1:0-3779 GCA_035368905.1 Rhodoferax sp. | reverse complement strand
CTCGGTGCAAAGATGGCTCAAAACCGCTGCCTGGTAGCCGCACCCGGTGCCGATCTCCAGCACCCGGCCCAATCGCCCACTACTGCCCTGGCGCAGCAACTGCAGCATGCGTGCCACCACGCCTGGCTTGGAGATGGTTTGGCCCAGGCCGATTGGCAAACTGGTATCTTCGTACGCTTGGTTGACCAGCGCACTATCGACAAACCGGTGTCGCTCAACCATGCCCATTGCCAGCAGCACCTGGGCATCAGAAAGTCCCTGCTGCGCCAGTTTGGTCACCATGCTTTGCCGGACCGCGCTTGAATCCATACCCACACCCTGAGGGGGATGATGCCGGGTCTGTGTCGGCTTGGACATGCGATTGGCAACCGTCACTTTGGCGGGCGGCACCAGCGGCGCGAGTCTGGCCGGAAAACCTGGGCGCGTTTTCTGGTTGGGGCTTGCGTTGTGAGGCATCAGGCTTGACCCATACCGGCGGCAAGCCTGGTGGCTGTCTGTGCCCAATAACCCAGATGATCATGGTCGGTCAAATCAACCTTCAACGGGGTCATGGCAATATGCCCCTGTGCCGTGGCATGAAAATCGGTGCCATCGGCATCGTCTTTGGCCGGACCGGCCGCACCGATCCAATACATGGTTTCGCCGCGCGGGCTTTGCTGGGTGATGACCGCTTCAGCCGCGTGCCTGCGGCCTAGTCGGCACAGTTTGATATGGCCAATCTGATGCAAAGGCAAATTCGGAATATTGACATTGAGCAGCCAGGGACTTCCGCCCACCAGGTTCTGTTTCGTCATTTGCAACACCAACTGGCGTGCCTTGCTGGCCGCCGCGTCCAGATGGTGCCAATCGCGCTCGACTTGCGAGAACGCGATCGACGGGATGCCAAACAAATAGCCTTCCATGGCTGCACCCACCGTGCCAGAGTAAATGGTGTCGTCACCCATATTGGCCCCGTTGTTGATACCCGAGACCACCAGATCCGGCCGGTAATCGAGCAAACCGGTCAGCGCAATATGAACACAGTCGGCCGGGGTGCCATTGACAAAGCGAAACCCGTTGTCGGCGCGGCGCACATAAAGGGGTGAGTGCAGCGTCAACGCATTGGATTTGGCACTGTTGTTTTGCTCGGGTGCGACGACTTCAACTTCGGCAACATCCTTGAGCGCTTCAAACAAGGCCACAATGCCCGGTGCCTGAAAGCCATCGTCGTTGGATATAAGAATTTTCATCATGCGGCATATTTTGACCTGAATTGTAGGTGCCACATCTTTGCCAGCCAATCCAACAACGCAAAGCCGCGAGACCAGCGGCGCAGACCCCGACCAAGGCATCCGGCGGTCTGGTTCGCGGCAAGGCCAAGCTACTGAGGAACGATGAAGGTTGATTTTTCGAGCAGCTTGCCCGGGCTGTCGAGAGATTCAATGTCGAAATGGATCACATGGGAACCCGGCGCTGCCCCTTCAAACGGCAACTGCACCCGCACCGGCACGGTAATCGCCTTGGTGGATTCGACCTTGAACGTGGTATCGGAACTGATCAGCAGTTTTGGCAAACCACTCACCGAAATCTTGTAACGCTGGTCAGCCTCGGTTGCGTTCATGATCTGCAGCCGGTAAACATTTTCGGTGGTTCCAGCTTCTACCACGCGTGCCATCACGCCGCGATCACGCACCACATCCACCTTGAACGGCGTGCGCATGGCCAGACTGATAAAGATGGCCAGCACGATGGTGGTCAAGATGCTGGTATAGACCAGAACCCGAGGCCGAAACACATGGCGCACGGTCTGCTTTTGCGTCCAGTGGTTTGCCATGGCGTTCTCGGTAGAGTACTTCACCAGACCACGCGGATAGCCCACCTTGTCCATCACCGTGTCACACACGTCGGCACAGGCACCGCAACCAATGCACTGGTACTGCAGGCCATTTCGAATATCAATCCCGGTCGGGCAGACTTGCACGCACAAGCTGCAATCAACGCAGGCACCCAGATTGAGCTTGGCCGGATCGGCCTTTTTGGAGCGGGCACCGCGCGGCTCGCCACGCTCGGTGTCATAGGTCACGATCAAGGTGTCCTTGTCAAACATGGCGCTCTGGAAACGTGCATACGGACACATGTGCAGGCACACCTGCTCGCGCATGAAGCCGGCATTGCCATAGGTGGCAAAACCGTAGAAGAAAACCCAGAAAATTTCCCAGGCAGCCAGATTCATGGTCAGAAGCAAACCGCCCATATCCCTGATCGGTACAAAATACCCGACAAAGGTAAAGCCGGTCCACAGCGAAAACACAATCCACAGGAAATGCTTGCCAGTCTTGCGCCACAGCTTTTCAGCGGAAAAAGCGCCCTCGTCGCGGCGTATGCGTGCCGCCCGGTCACCTTCCACCAGCTTTTCAATCCATAAGAATATCTCGGTATAAACCGTTTGTGGGCAGGCGTAACCGCACCACAACCGCCCGGCCACCGCCGTGAACAAAAACAGCGACAGCGCCGCGATGATCAGCATGCCGGTCAGGTAAATGAAGTCTTGCGGGTAGAGCACCAGACCAAAAATATAAAACCGCCGCACGCTCAAATCAAACAAGACTGCCTGGCGCTGGCCCCATTCAAGCCAGGGCAGCCCGTAAAAAATGATCTGCGTGACCCAGACCATGATCCAGCGCCAGTTGGAAAACACGCCCTTCACACTGCGCGGGTAAATTTTCTTGTGCGCGGCGTACAGCGAAATCATCTCTTCGTCTGGCTCGGCCACGGCAATCGGAATCACCTTTTTGCCGTCTCTGGTGGCGTTAGTCATGTCAATTTCCTCAAAAAGTCGGGGTATCTGATGCAAGTTCGGGCAGGGCTGCGATGTGCGCAAGAAATGCGTCGCGTGTCAGACCCGAAAAAAAGGGGTGCCAGCGGCGCTGTTCCTGGACGGTGCTCACAGCCCGTGCGCAGCGCTCATGGCCGGCAAACAACAGCGTTTCATCCGGGAGTGTAAAAACCTTTTGCGTCACACTGTCCCACAAGGCCTCTGGCGCTTGTGGGCGGGCCTGGTGCGGGCAAGCCGTCACCGCCAGCAAGGCACCACAAAAGAAGCGATCCCGCCAGGCAAAACTCAGGCAATGCGGCGTGTGCCCCGGGGTGGCCACCACATGAATCAGTTCGTCACCAAAGGGCAATACCGTGCCGTCGCCGACAACCGGGGTGTCTCTTGACGCATCTCCCTGAACCATGGGTGCCTCAAGACGGGCCAGCAACTCAGGCTCCCGGGTTTGCCGGTCATCGTGATGGTGGGTGCGCAAGACCCAGCGCAGGCGCAAATCCCGATCAGACAACAAGGCCGACAAAACCGGCAGGTCCCGGCCGTGCGGGTCAATCAGCACCGCCTCGCGCCCCGACAGGTCGGCCAGCAGATAGGTCAATTCACCACTTGCATCGTCATTCAAAATTCGGAAATACATCGTGCTCCTTGTGGAACGCCCAGCATCATCGAGCGCGTCAGCACAAGCGAAACATCAAGATTCATGCCAATCGGAGCCAAAAAAAACCGTCAATAAAATCAACGATTTACAAGAATAGAAGTGCGTCGCTGCCACAGCATTCAGTGACAAACTGCCACTATTGACAGAGTTTTCAGGCTGACAGGCAGGTCTGTCAGTCGCATTCACGATCTGTTCGGCCGCCTGCTTGAAGGCGCGCATCAGCCAATCACGAACCATGATTCTTCAGTTGTCCGCTTGTGTTGGACTGAGGCATCCAGCATCATGCCTGCTGGTCGTCGCCAATCAGCAGCC
>DAOSLL010000488.1:0-3790 GCA_035368905.1 Rhodoferax sp. | reverse complement strand
GATGCCTGCTGCCCGAGACTGTCGGCAAAGATCGACAACATGTTGGTAAGTTTGATGCGCATAGCGCCTAAACCCAATGGGCTACAAACGTTTCATTGGTCAACCCGAAAACATTTGCAATGACGAATATCGGCTGAACGTCGAAAAATCTTGCGCACGACTGACGGTTTGTGTTGCCGATTTGGTTCCGGCTCGTCCGGCTAAGTTTGAAATCTGCCGCCCGATCACCGCTGACCCGGCAGTGCTGCGCGGTCGCCCGGACAACGACGGCTGAACGACTGCCCCGAATTTCAGCAAACAAGAATCAGGCGTGCAAGCCGAAAGCGGTTGCCTTGGCACCTTCTGCCGCTTGGCGGCGAACAGCGCACCAGATGACAAGCCGGGCCAATTGGGTCATGGTCATCCATCACTTCCCCATTTGGCTCATCGGGTCTGGGCGCGCTGCGTCGTGGCAAATTGCTAATGTGGCTCGCTGTCGGCCAGCTTGATGACGGTTCCGGCGGCCAGCAACTCGTCAATGCGTCCCATCACCAGCATGCCCGCTGCCGAGTACGGGTCAAATTCAGGCCAGTCGATTTTCGTCGCCGGGTCCAGGTCGGACATGGCGACATGCGCCATGGACCAGTTGGCATAGCGTCTTTTGGCAATGCACTCGCAGTGGATCATCTCCAGATTGGTGTGGCGCTTGTCGGCAAAAATGCGCTGGTACAGGTCAGTGACGGTGCGCCGGTCACCTTCGAGCGCCTGCAGGTAGACACCCTGCCCCTGGCACAAAACGCCGGTGATGCCGTTTTGCGAATTGGCTGCCTGCGCGGTTCGCAAGATCGACTCGGTGACAGCGCTTGTTTGCGGGACAACAGCGGTACTGGTGTAAATCACACGAATAAGCATGGTCAGATATCCTCATGGGTTTCGGGTTGTTGTCACAGATTGAAGGCGCGATTCTGTAGCATTGTTCATGCCAGTGCCAAGCATCGCGCCGAAGACCTCACCCCGCTGCGTCTTGCAGACAGCAGCGCAGCACATGACCCATGCCAGGGACGGCCACGCCTGTGGCTGTTCAGCGCACCAGCAGCGCCGCCAGGGCTGCCAGCGCCGCAGTTTCGGCCCGCAGCACGCGTGGCCCCAGCGTGACCGGCGCAAACTTGCCCTGCAGTGCGGCGGCTTCCTCAGCCGGGCTCAGCCCGCCTTCCGGACCGGACAAAAATGTGATGTCTGCAGTGGCTGAAAATCCCGCCGACACCTCACGCAAACCCATTGCAGTGGCGCTCAATGACAGCAACAACCGTTGCTGCGGCCCGCTGGCTGAGGCAGGCTGGGCTTTCAGCCAATGATCGAGCGGCAGCACCGCGTGTACCAGTGGCACCCGGTTGCCACCGCACTGCTCGCACGCGGCGATGGCAACACTTTGCCAATGCAGGCGCTTTTTTTCGGCCCGCTCGCCCGAGAGCTTCAACACGCTACGCGCGGACATCAGCGGCTGGATGCTGGCCACGCCCAGCTCGCTTGCCTTTTCGACCAGCCAGTCCATGCGTTCATTGGCAGGCATGCCGACCGCCAGATGCACCCGTTGTGAGGGTTCGCGCTGCCAGGCGGTAAACGCCCCCACTTGCACCTGCACGCTGCTGCGGCCCATCCTGGTAACGGTGGCGGCAAATTCGCCGCTGATTGCCGACTCGGAAGTATCGGCTGCCATGGCTTCACCGGCAAACAGCGTGATGGCATCGCCTGGCTGCAGCCGCAACACCTGCACATGACGCGCCGCGCCTGGCGGCAATTCCAGCAGCGCACCGGCAGTGAGGGGGATGGGGCAGTGAAAACGGGGCATGGCGATGGCGAGCAGCGGCTGTTGAATGGTGTTGCGACAAATGATGAAGCTTACCTCCATGCCGACCCGGAATGCGTCGTTCGAGCCTGGCCTCTTTTGGTTCAGTGCTGCCACTGCGCCATGAAGGTTTGCGGCAGGATGATGCGATGCAGCATCGTGCTGTCTTGCAGCAGCAGCTTGTCGCCGGTCACCAGCACCAAGTCGGCTCGGGAAGCCGACAAATTCCACAAGATTTGATCACCGGCATCTGGGGTGATCGGCGCGGTAACCGTGTTTGACGGGTTCAGCACGATGGCGTGGCGGGCCAGATCCGTCATGAAGGTGTCGATCTCGGCCACTGACAAGCCATGCCGCTTGCACAGCTTGGAACGTAGCAGCACAGCGCGGTACTCGGCCAATAAGGCTTCAGACACCACAAAGGGAAATGCAGCAGACAGCATGCCGTCCAAAATGCGTGCCACCGGCGAATATGCATGCCCGGTCAGCAGCCCAACCACCACCACGTTGGTGTCAATGGTTGGGAAGCCGCTCACTTTGCGTGGCGCTCGGCAGCCACCGCTTCTTTTGCCAGTGCCAGGGCTTGTGGTTCGCTCAGTGTGCTGGGTGCCCTGGCCCGGCGCACCAGGTCAAGGGCCTGTTCGCGCGACTTGATGCCACAAAAGTCAAGGCTTTCGTCACTCACCTGCCCAATGGTTTTGTCGCGTTGGGCAGCAGCCTCTTTCAACGCCCGGTAACAGGGTTCAGACAAGGGGATTGTCAGACGGCTCATGGACATGACCCTGGTTGGTGTTAAGACACCAATAAGCTACCTCGCACCCCTCACATGACGACGCGACTTGCCGCAGAACATGCAGCGGCAAGCGGCGAATTGACGACATCGTCTCCCGCAGCCCATGCGGTTGCGGTGAACGCCACCTTGGTCAGCCGTGACCGCGCTTTGGCACCGGCGCCTGAGCTGTTGTGGCTGGAGGCGATATAAAAATGGGAGCTATCAGCGCTTTCTGGACAAGGGCTACAGGCTGATTTGGTATAAAAAATGCGGTACTTGCCGGACTTGCGCTGCGGAGAATTATTCGACTCTGATCCGATTTACCTGACCCCAATTACCCTTTGAGCTTGACCGCCAGCATGGCCATCCACTACAGCGTCAGCAGGTTGTAGATGTTCAGGTGCGGCCCGGCAACAAAGAGTGCCTTGACCATGTTCAATGCAGCAAACCGACGTTTAACTTGGCAGGGGCTTGAGGGACAGATGGGGCAAGAAGAGTCGTCGCCCGCCGCCCCACAGCAAACCCAGTTTTCATGAAAAATGTCGATATTTTTTACAACCTCCTTGCTTTTGGGTTTTGTTTTTGATGTATGTCATTGAAATTGTTGGATTTACAGCACATGGCGCGGATCGTGCTTTTACCTGATTTCATTGATCTGTACGACCTTTGGCTCTGACAAATAGTGATGCCAACAATCGATGAATTTCGTTCGGTGAAAGCCAGGCGTCCTCACCTGGCTTGATGAAATCATCAACCTGCATTTGAAATTGGAGACCAAATGAAAGACGGAAAAACCAGGCACACGTTTCTAAAAAAATTGGCCTGCGGTGCAACCTTGGTCAGCGCCTTGGGTGTAGCAGCTCCAGCCCACGCGCTGTACATCAACCTGACCTCGACAGGCAATGCAACCGCGGATACTGGCTTTCGGGCGGCCGCCAATATCTGGCAGGGCGTATTTACTGACAACGTCACCGTCAATATCACGGCAGGATTTGCTGCGCTTGGTACCAATATTTTGGCCCAGGCTGGCTCAACCTATTTCTCAACGGATTTTTCGACCATGAAATCAGCGCTCACTGCGGATAGCACCAGTGCCGAAGATGCCATCATGGTCGCCGGATTGCCCGGTGGATCAAGTTACTGGACAGTGCCAAGTTCTCCCCGTTATTCAGGCGGTTTCTTGGCCAGGCGCA
>DAOSLL010000487.1:0-3794 GCA_035368905.1 Rhodoferax sp. | reverse complement strand
AAAGTGGTGCCGTGGAACCACGGCATGTTCGGGCTTGGGCTGACGATGTTGGCGCCCTTGCAGGCCGACATCGGGATGAAGGTGACATCCTCGATGCCGAGCTGGCGGGCAAAGTTCTGGTAATCATCAACGATGCGCCGATAGGTCGATTCGCTGTAGTTGACCAGGTCCATCTTGTTGATCGACACCGCAAAGTGCCGGATGCCCAGTAGCCAGACCAGGTAACTGTGCCGCCGGGTTTGCGTCAGAACGCCCTTGCGCGCGTCCACCATCAGAATGGCGGCATCTGCGGTTGACGCACCGGTCACCATGTTGCGGGTGTACTGCTCGTGGCCGGGCGTGTCGGCGACGATGAATTTGCGGCGGTCGGTGGAGAAAAACCGGTAGGCGACATCGATGGTAATGCCCTGTTCGCGCTCGGCGGTCAGGCCGTCCACCAGCAAGGCAAAGTCAATCTGGTCGCCTTGCGTGCCAAATTTCCTGGAGTCGGCCACGACCGCTGCCAACTGGTCTTCAAGCAGCATTTTGGATTCATACAGCAAGCGTCCGATCAGGGTGCTTTTGCCATCATCGACGCTGCCACAGGTGATGAATCGCAGCAGGCTCTTGTGCTCGTGAGACTGCAGGTATTGCCCAATGTCGGTGGCGATCAGGTCAGACACGTGTGACATCAGAAGTAGCCTTCCTGTTTCTTTTTTTCCATCGAGCCAGCACTGTCATGGTCGATCACGCGGCCCTGGCGCTCGGAGGTGGTGGTGAGCAGCATTTCCTGGATGATCTCTGGCAGCGTGTCGGCCTGCGATTCAATTGCACCAGTCAGCGGGTAGCAGCCCAGCGTCCTGAAGCGCACCTTTTTCATCATCGGAACTTCTCCAGGCAGCAGCGGCAGGCGTTCATCATCGACCATGATCAGGCAGCCATCGCGCGCGACGACCGGCCGCTCGGCCGCGTAATACAACGGCACGATCGGAATTTTCTGCAGGTAGATGTACTGCCAGACATCAAGCTCGGTCCAGTTGGAGATCGGGAAAACGCGAATCGACTCGCCGACATTCTTGCGGACGTTGTAAATGCGCCAGAGTTCCGGGCGCTGATTTTTGGGGTCCCAGCGGTGCTGTGCCGTGCGGAAGGAAAAGATGCGCTCTTTGGCGCGGGACTTTTCTTCGTCGCGCCTGGCACCGCCAAAGGCCGCATCGAAACCGTACAGGTCCAGGGCCTGCTTGAGCGCTTCTGTTTTCATGATGTCAGTGTGTATGGCCGAACCATGGGTGAACGGGTTGATGCCTTTTTTGATGCCTTCAGGATTGGTGTAAACCAGCAGTTCGAGCCCTAGCTCACGCACCATGCGGTCACGAAACGCGTACATCTCGCGAAACTTCCAGCGCGTGTCAACATGCAGCAGCGGAAAAGGCGGCTTGGCCGGATAAAAGGCCTTCATGGCCAGGTGCAGCATGACAGCGCTGTCTTTGCCGATTGAGTAAAGCATGACGGGTTTGTCGGCTTCGGCCACGACTTCGCGCATGATGTGAATGCTCTCGGCCTCAAGCCGTTGCAAGTGTGTGAGTGACATGAAGTTCCCGATAGCCACCGGGTCGAAAAAAGAGTGGGTCGAATGGCGTGATTGAGTTGCAGCAACTGGTTTTTCATCTGGCTCAACCGGGCCTGATCGATTGATTGCAGTTGCCCGGCTGCGACGGCGACTTCTACAGATCACAAAGGAGTCAGTTTTTTGGAACAAGCCCCAGGCGCTGAACAGGTCTGTGCCTCGGGATACTTCAATTGAGCCGACAGGGCATGGTGTGGTGTCAGATGTGAAGAAAAATCAGTCAGGTTTTGGTCATCAGATACCAGGATCAGTATAGTAGCCGTTGCGTCAAACCAGCGTGTCACGCCAGGGTTCGCCAGGGCAAAATTTTGTGACTGAACGCGTCGCATAAAATGGTCAACTGTCAGCCCGTAGCTCATCCGGATAGAGCAATGTCCTTCTAAGACATGGGTAGGGGGTTCGAGTCCCTCCGGGCTGGCCACTGACAACTGTTCAAGTGCCGGTGCAAACTGGCCCCGCTGGTGTCGATTATTGCCATCGATGGCATAAGTCTTGCGTGCGGTCAGGCACCATCTGTCATTCCATTTCAAAATCATTCCTGTCGGGGTACCCTGGCGCAAGCATTTCAAACGCAAGGCAAGGCGAGATAGCAACGGCATGGATGATTTAGAAATTGATTAAGGTGTCAAGCCCCATGCACCAGCGTGTGCTGGGTCAGCTTTGGGATGCGCCCGAGTTCATCAAATTCTTCCAGGGCGCAGCGGCTGGTGTTTTGCGTGAGAGCCCGCCGGTCCAGGCTGGTAGCCTTGGAGATCAGGTCCGGTTCTATCCGGGCTTATCGAAACGACCCCGGTTGGGGTCCGCCCAGGTGTCCAGCAGTCATGCCGGGTGGCCAAAACTTGACCGCCCAACGGGTCTGCTGATCCTTGTGCCAGGTGCGGTGGTGAACGAATGCAGCCGCGACGCAAGTCTGCGATGCGAAAGTCTGGCGTATGCTTGCGTTGTCTGCTGTTGGGCGGCATACTGACAGTGGTTTGATTGTTGATAAAAATTGAACTGTGGTGGAGTGTCGTTGGATGTTAGTCACAAAAGAACAACTCGCAACTCTGTGCGAGACCGCTGAAATGGCCGGGCGAGAGGTCATGGCGGTGTATGCAGAGGATTTTTCTGCCAGTTTCAAAGCAGATGCGTCGCCGCTGACCGAGGCCGACTTGCGGGCTGACCGCGTCATCAGGCACGAGCTGGAAGCGAAATTTCCGGGCATTTTCATCTTGTCCGAAGAATCAGTGTCCCTGGGTCTTGGTCCATCGGACACGTTTTTTTTGGTTGATCCGCTGGACGGAACCAAGGAATTCCTCAAGCGCAATGACGAGTTCACGGTCAACATCGCGCTGGTACACAAGGCAAAAGTGATGGCTGGTGTTGTGTTGGCCCCTGCTCTGGGTGAGTTGTTCTTTGCTGCACCTGGCCTGGGGGTCTGGAAGCGCGATGGGCAGGGAACCCATGCCATGAAGGTTGTCAACTTCGATGAAGATCGACCGCTGCGCGTGATTGGCAGCCGCTCTCATGGCGGCGGGCCGCTTTCGAACTGGTTGTCACAGTTGCCCTGCCAGCATGACTTCCTGGCTGCTGGTAGCTCCCTGAAGTTTTGTCGCATTGCCGAAGGTGCGGCGGACATCTATCCGCGCTTTGGCCCAACCAGTCAGTGGGACACCGCCGCGGCCCAGTGTGTGCTCGAAGTTGCTGGTGGCGCGGTAACCGACCTTGTCGGACAAACGCTGACCTACGGCATGGATCGCGCGGTGTTAAACCCAAGTTTTGTCGCAGCAGGAGACAGCGACTTGCTGGGCTGGGTGGATAAGTCTGACGATGCCAGTTCGCCGGCATCGGTAACGCCGCTGATGTGAGGGGCTCGCGGGCGATCACCCGTTCGCCATCTGTGAAAACAAAGTTCGCTTCATGATGCTATCGAAAGTGAAGCTGTCAGCGCATATCTGATAAGGGCTAGAGGCCTTTTTTTGCACAATAGATTGGCAGGCTTGGCGCCTGCCAGCCGCAACCCGGCATGCGCTGCTGCAGACCGCACCTGCGACGCATCTGCCGAAATGGCAAACCAGCACCGTCGCTTTCGCGTGCTTGGCGCTTCAGCTAAATCCGGCCCTAAAGCTCACCGGATTAAAAAAAACACAGTGCCAATCGAGTGTGCCGGGCAAGTCAAATAGCCTGCTTGCCATTCTGAAATCAACGA
>DAOSLL010000486.1:0-3803 GCA_035368905.1 Rhodoferax sp. | reverse complement strand
GTCCTTGGTACGCTAGGGCGCGGCTTGTCGGCACTGGCCGTTTTTGTTGCCATGGCGGTCGGCTGGACCCTTCTGGTGTTTTTCTTCAGCCCCTGGTTCAGTGCCGAGTCAAACCGCTGGCCAAGTGCATGCCCGATCATTGTGGGCAGCGCCGAAACCGGTCAGACCCGGGTGATTCTGTACCATCGGTTTGCCGCAGAACAAAAGGCAGATCCAACTCTGGTGCCGTGGCCGTTGGTGCCTGCTGGCACCGGAATAGAGGGGCAGGTCCGAACGGTGTGGCAATCGGTTACTGGCAAGGCCTGGCGCTACGAGGCGCGCTGGGATGATGGCGACTACATCCTGGAGAGCCGCTACCGCCTCGATGGCACCCGTCCGGTGCTGGTTGAAAGCCGTAGACGCGACCCAAGTCTGGGATTGATCGGCATATTGCTCGCGCTGTTCACCCTGGTGATCTGGAAAGCAGTGCAATGGTGGCAGCAGCGGCGGTGTATTCAGGCCGGACCGCAGTAGGCCGACGCTGGTCAAAGGTGTTCAGAGCGCCTCCGGGGGCATTTGGCAACCATCCACATGCACTTGCAGCCACCATTCCAGCAGTGCCAGATGCCACAGCTTGCTGCCGTTGATGCGGGTGAAATGCTCTGGTGCTTCCGGTGCAGCCAGCAGCCTGTCAACATAGTCGCGCTGGTAAAGCCCGCGCTGCATGCAGGCATCAGACATCAGGATGTCGCGCATCAGTTGCAGAAATGGCCCGCGCACATAGCGCAGCGCGGGCACCGGAAAGTAACCTTTGGGCCGGTCGATTACCGAATCAGGAATCAGGCCACGCGAAATCGCCTTGAGCGGAAACTTGCCACCCTCCTTGAGTTTGAGCGCCGGTGGCATTTTGGCGGCGAGTTCCACCAGTTCGTGGTCAAGAAACGGTGTGCGCACCTCAAGGCCCCAGGCCATCGGCATGTTGTCCACCCGCTTGACCGGGTCATCAACAATCAGTGTGGTGGCATCAAAGCGCCAGACCTGGTCCAGAAACTCATCGGCCAGTGGCTTGGTCAACTCGGTGGCAACCAGCGCAGACGTGACATCGCCAACCTGAAACGCTGGCATGATCATCTGCAAATACTCGGCATGGTCGCGGTCAAAGTAATGCTGGCTGAATCGCGCAAGCGGCGTGCCAGCTTCGGCATCCATCCTGGGGTACCAGAAATAGCCGCCAAACACCTCATCAGCGCCTTGGCCGGACATCACCACCTTGACCTCTTTGGAGACCTTTTCGCCCAGCAGAAAAAATGCAATCACGTCATGGCTGACCATCGGCTCGGTCATTTGCGCTACGGCTTCGGGCAGCCGGGTCAGCACCTCGCTGTTGGGAATGCAGAATTTGTGGTGGCGGGTTTTGAACAGGTCGGCGATCTGGTCCGAGTATTCAAACTCATCGGCTTTTTCCGCACCACCGCCGAGGTCTTCAAAACCAATTGAAAAGGTGCGCAGGTCTGGCACATGGTCTGCCAGCAAGCCGACCAGCAGGCTGGAGTCGAGCCCGCCTGACAGCAGCACGCCGACCGGCACGTCGGCTGCCAGCAGACGACGCTCGACACTCTGGTCCAGCGCTGATCGGGTGGCGGCGAGCCACTGGGCCTCAGACAAATCATGCGCGGGCCGGGTGGCATCGAGCGTCCAGTAGACCTGGCTGGTGACGCTGCCATCGACCTGGAGCATCATGCTGCAAGCGGGCGGCAGCTTGCGCACGCCGCGCAGCACGGTGCGCGGCGCTGGCACCACCGTGTGCAGCGTGAAGTGGTGGTGCAGCGCCACCGGGTCAAGCTGCGTATCAACACCACCACCGGCCAGCAAGGCCGGCAGGCTTGAGGCAAAGCGCAGGCGCTTGGCGTCTTGCGCCAGGTACAGTGGCTTGATGCCAAAACGGTCGCGCGCCAGCCACAACTGGCCACTGCGCTGGTCCCAGATGGCAAAGGCAAACATGCCCTTGAACCGTGTCACGCAGGTCTGCCCCCAGGCGTGGTACGCCTTCAGGATGACTTCACTGTCGCCTTCGGAAAAAAACCGATAGCCCAAGCCCAGCAGCTCGACCCGCAACTCGCGATAGTTGTAAATGGTGCCGTTGAACACCAGCGTGAGTTGCAGCGTGGCATCGACCATCGGCTGGTGCGCCTGGGCCGACAGGTCAATGATTGACAGGCGCCGGTGGCCCAGGCCAACCGGACCGTTCTGGTAACTGCCCGCATCGTCGGGGCCACGGCGTGCCAGCACAGCGGACATGCGGGCAATGGCTGCCATGTCGGGCACATTGCCGTCAAAACGAAGTTCACCACAAATGCCGCACATCAGCGGGCTCCCGCACCAAGCTGGTTGCTGGCGGGCACCACAATCACCGGTGCGAAACCGCCACCCTGGGTGCGGAAGTTGGTGGTCTGTCCGGTGTACATGCGCGCAGCGAGCATCTGTACCTGCCCCGCGTAGGTGAAGGCGCGGATATCAAACTTGAGGTCGGTCAACACGCCGTCGAGCTCAATCATGCGCTCACCCGGCGGCACCAGTGCCTGCGCGACAAAGTCACCGGCCAGAATGTCGCCCCAGACCCGGCGGGTCAGCTTGTCGCCGCGGTAAGCGGCTTTGGCCCCGTAACCGGCCACCGGCTTAAAGAACAACTGGCGGCGCTGTGCCCACAGTTCGTCGGCTCGTTCCGGTGTCACCAGTCGGGTGCTGGGTACGCTGCTGGCCAGCAGCTTGCGGTCGGCGGCATTGACCCCCCACGCCGTCAACAAACTGTCCTGGCTGAACGCAATCAGGTTGCGCTTGTCGGCCAGCAGCGCATGGGCGCGCGGGTGCGGGGTCAGCACCACGGCACCGGCCTGATAAGCCAGTCGCAGGGCCAGGTGGTCGGGTTGGTCGAGGTAAAAGTCGGTCAGGCGGTTATAGACCAGGTCAACTTGCTGGTTCTGGTAGGTCAGGTGGCCGTCTTGCCAGAGCAGCTCGCCGGGGTCGGCAATCTGGGCGCTGATGCCATGCTGCGCAAACAACTGGCGAAACAGCTCGAACTCAGGTGCCAGGTATTGCTGCTGTGGGGCCCTGTCGACAATCAGCACATTGCGCCACGGGGCCGAGCCGCGTTGCAGTTGCCATTCGCTGGCAAACATGTCAAAGAAACTCTGCCTGAGCGCGTCGTGCCGGGCAAACGACGTGAACACCCAGTCGAACGCATCGCAACAGGCTTCCTGGGCGCGCGCCAAAGCAGCGTTGAGCAACAGGCCACCGGCGTTGGTGTTGATTTCGATCAGTTTCGGCCCCTCGGCACTGAGGTGGAAGTCGTAACCCATGCAGACCGCCCTGGGGCCGAAGTCAAAGCTGGCGATCGCATCCGCCCGTGACAGGGCCTGCGCCAGGTAACCGGGCAGGGCGGCGACGCGCTCAATCGCTGCGACCGTGGCCATGATTTGCTGCTGCACCTTGTCAGAGACAAACACCACACTGCTTGAAAACAGGTTGGGCCGCGTCAGGGCGATGTTGTCCATCAGGCCCTTGAGGCTGGGGTCGCTCTCCAATTGTTCGCGCAGCCGCTCCCGGTTCAGGGTGCGACAAAAACAATCGCGGTTCAGCGCCTCGGCAGAACTCGGGTGCAAGATGGTCTCGGGAAAAGGGGCAGTGGTCATGAAAGAATTTCTGGCAGTGGGTCACGGCCAGGCATCAGTGTTTGCCTGCAACAGCCGGAAAACCTGGCTGCCGACGTGATCATGCCCTGATTTTGCCTGAAGCTGAAAAAACACCCGGATCGTCGAAAAATATGG
>DAOSLL010000485.1:0-3813 GCA_035368905.1 Rhodoferax sp. | reverse complement strand
ACAAGGTGGGCTGGTGGTGGATTACATCGGCATCGGCAACGAACTCAAAGCCGCGATGAAAGAGTACACCCAGTCAAAAGGCCGGGGCCGCCCGACTGTGGACGCGGCGGAGGCGTTCAGTGTGGTGCTGGAAAAGCTCGATGTCCTTCGGGCCATGCTGCACGGCTTTGACTACAGCGGATTTCTCACCGGTGGTCACAAAACCCTGGCCGGTGCCGCCAACCATGTGTTGGGGCTCAGGACCGCACCATCGGGTGTCGGCAGCCGCGAAGGCAAAAAGCGCTTTGCCGATGCAGCGCTGGCCTTGAGCCAGGCCTTCACCCTGTGCTGTACCCTCGATGAGGCCAGACAGGTGCGCGAAGAGGTGGCTTTCATGCAGGCGGTCAAGGTCATCCTGACCAAAAAGGCCATCAGCCAGCAAAAGAAGACCGATGAACAGCGTGAACTGGCGATACGCCAGATCATCAGCCACGCCGTGGTGTCCGACAGCGTGGTGGACATCTTTGATGCCGTGGGTCTGGACAAACCCGACATCGGCCTGCTCGATGATGAGTTTCTGGCACAGGTCAACAGCCTGCCCGAGAAGAACCTGGCAGTGGAATTGCTGGAGCGGCTGCTTGAAGGCGAAATCAAGAGCCGGTTTGCCAGCAACGTGGTGCAGAACAAGAAATTCTCAGAACTGCTGAGCAACGTGATCGTCCGTTACCAGAATCGCTCCATCGAAACCGCGCAGGTGATGGAGGAACTGGTCCAGATGGCTAGGAAATTCCGGGAAGCGGCGCACCGTGGAGAAGAATTGGGCTTGACCGAAGATGAGGTGCGGTTTTACGACGCCCTGGCCAACAATGAATCAGCGGTGCGCGAGCTGACCGATGAAACCCTCAAGAAAATCGCCCATGAGTTGACCGAGAACCTGCGTCAGAACCTGACGGTGGACTGGTCAGAGCGGGAAAGCGTGCGGGCCAAACTGAGGTTGATGGTCAAGCGCATTCTGCGTAAATACAAATACCC
Source organism: Rhodoferax sp. (assembly GCA_035368905.1). Classification (GTDB taxonomy): domain Bacteria; phylum Pseudomonadota; class Gammaproteobacteria; order Burkholderiales; family Burkholderiaceae_C; genus Rhodoferax. The sequence goes on along the minus strand of DAOSLL010000485.1, from coordinate 2,802 downwards.
GCCCGATCTGCAGGAAGCGGCCGTGGAACTGGTGTTGCAGCAGGCGCAGGTGATGGGGGAGGCCTGGGCGATTGCCTGAGCGCATCTGAACAATAGGCCCCAAGGTGCGAACTTGCACCAGTGCAGCGGCAAGTGGCTTTGCCGCCGGGTGGGCACTTGGTGCCCAAATTCGAGCGAAGTGCGACTACTACCCCAACTGCATGATCGCCAGGGGATGGACAAAAGCTAATGCACCCAAATAAAGGTGAAATAGGAGTCTTTGCTGGCCACCAAGGTTCAACCTTCTGGTGCGACGCGCCCCGCGCTGGGGGATGTCCGGCGCTGCCCGAAAATCAACTGCCAACGCCGCCAATGAGTCCGGAATCGCCCTGACAGTGCGGCTGGAGCCACTGGTCATCGTCAATACCTTGCGTCCATGACCCGGCGTGAGTCGGTGGAACATGAGGCAATGATGGCAAAAGTAGTGCTGGGTCAAAAGCTGTGGGCCAGGTGAACCAGTCGCCAACAAAAGTCAAAATTCAAGCACTGCTGATGAGCGTCAACAACTCAATGCGAGGCTGCCAGCGACAGTGCCGTTAGCTCTGTGGCTTTTTTGACAGCGACCGGGCAGTGGCATACTTGGACCGTCAGAAATTCACTTCAACCCAGTAGTCAGTGGACAATTAGAGCTGCGCCCTGCTACGAATTGGATTGAGCAGTAGGTCAAAAGTAGCTTGGCACCTGACGCAGTTCAGGCACAAATAGATAGGTGGATCTGTTCAATGGCCGGTTCGCAATCAACGCAATCGTTTCATCAACGTGCTGCATTGTTCATCTCGCGGCAATTGACAATTGTTTGTCTCGTTTGTGCCGCACTGTGCGTGACGATCTGGGTCATCACCATCAAACAGATTGACCAGGAACGTATTCGGGCGATTTCACGTGCGTTGGAAAGCAACACCATCCTTGCAAAGACCCAGGAACGTCGGCTTTCCAACGCATTGCAGGTGTTGGACCAGGTTCTGCTGGTTTTGCGAGACGCCTATGTGGCACATGGTGCCCCCAAGTCACTGAACCAACGCCTTGAAGCGATGCATGTTGACAGGACGTATGTCGGCATCATTACCTTGATCGGTGAAACAGGTGATGTTATCGCGACGACGGCTGAGAACCTAAATGTCAATTTTTCCGACCGAGAGTATTTCAAAGACCATGCCGCCGATATGACAGATCGGCTGCTGATCGGTAAGCCGATTATTGGACGAAAGACGGGAAAGTCGCTGGTTTCACTCACGCGCCGCCTTTATCACCCCAATGGCACTTTTGCCGGGGTGGTCTTTCTGGCACTTGACCCTGTCTTCCTCGCCCCTGACTATTCAAACATCGAATTGGCAAGAGATGCCGCCATTGCATTAGTCGGCTTGGATGGCATTGTCAGAGTGCGTCACACAAACGGCACCAACAGCTTTGGCGATGACGTGAGATCAGGACAAATCTTGCATGAGGTGAGCAAGGCTGCAAATGGAAACTTCATCGGTGTGACACCCATTGATGGGCAACGCCGCGCAATCAGCTACAGGAAGCTGCCAGATCACCCCTTGGTGGTGTTGGTGGGATATCCCACTGAGCAAGTGACCGAATCCTTGAAAGGCAGCGAACGAATCTATTTACTATCTGCAACTTTGGGCAGCTTGCTGGTCATCGCTCTGGCCGCAGCAACCAACATGGCGTTGGCCCGCAGCCGCAAGCAGCTCGACGAGGCCGCAGCCAATGCAGCAAAAATGCGTGCAATCATCAATGCCTCACCGGTTCCCATGGCATTGAATGATTCTGTTGGCTGCGTTACCTTTGTCAACCGGGCCTTTGTTGAAACCTTTGGCTATGAGCCAGAGGACATCCCGACTCTGGAGCTCTGGTGGGCCTGTGCTTACCCAGATCCGCTATACCGCCAGTGGGTCATCGACACCTGGGGAGAAGAACTCAAGCGATCAGAGGCGACTGGCACCCGGTTCGCTCCTTTGGAGATCAAGTTGCGCTGCAAGGATGGCAGTTACAAAATCGCCGTTGCCAGTGCTGCGAATTATTCCCAAGCCATTGACGCAGAGCATCTTGTCGTTCTTTTCGACATCACCGAACGCGAAGCGGCTGAGCAGGCTCTTCAATCGTCCTTGCATGAAAAAGAAGCTCTTCTCAAAGAGGTCCACCATCGCGTCAAGAACAACCTGCAACTCATCACCAGTTTGATCCGTCTGGAGGTCGGACGAAGCACGCAAGCTGAAGCGAAATCGGTTCTTGGCGAAATGCAGGGGCGAATCAGATCCATGGCCTTGCTCCATGAATCGCTGTATCGCAATGAATCATTTGCCAGTATTGACCTTGGTCGTTACGTTGGGCAGTTGGCATCACAAGTGTTCAGCGCCAACCTATCGAGAAATGCACCCATCGAACTCAGACTCGAACTGACATCGGTGTCGGCCAGTCTTGATCAGGCGATTCCTTGCGGACTGCTGGTCAATGAGTTGGTCACAAATGCACTCAAGCATGGCTTTCCCGATGGGCGATCAGGTAGCGTTTCAGTCGAGTTGCGCCCCGGCGATGACAACTCGCTCTGGCGTTTGACAGTAAGCGATACTGGCGTTGGACTACCGGATGATTTCGAGTCAAGGCGACAGAGTTCGCTGGGTCTGCAACTCGCCTCCGGCTTGGCCAACCAACTTGGCGGCGAGTTGAATTCAGGTCCAGGGTCAAAATTTGCTGTGAGCTTCAGCATCGCCAAACCTGCTCCAATTTCGATGCCGGGTTGAACGGCTGTTTTCCACTGAT
>DAOSLL010000484.1:0-3814 GCA_035368905.1 Rhodoferax sp. | reverse complement strand
GTGGTGGGGGTCGGCGCACCTCGGCTGGCGAGCAGTTGTTCAAAAGCGCGGCCAGCTCGATTGGCCGTGAAGTCGGTCGCCAACTCATGCGCGGCGTGCTCGGCGGGCTGTTTGGCGGCAAACGTTGATCAAACGCACGATCACCAGCACCCTCGGTTTCTGCGCAGCGGCAATCGGGCGAATTCGGCACATCTCCAATATTCAACAAAACCCATGACCTACAACACCGACCCTCTCGTTCATGTCATCAACCACCCGCTGGTACAGCACAAGCTCACGCTGATGCGTCGCAAGGATGCCAGCACCAACAGCTTTCGCACCCTGCTCAACGAACTGGCCATGCTGATGGCGTACGAAGTCACGCGCGACATGCCAACCCAGGACATCGAAATCGAAACCCCGCTGGAAACCATGACCGCCCGGGTGATTGACGGTAAAAAACTGGTGCTGGTGTCGATTCTGCGGGCTGGCACCGGCATTCTGGACGGCATGCTCAGCGTGGTGCCCGGCGCACGAGTCGGCCATATTGGCCTGTACCGCGACCCGGCCACCCTGCAGGCCGTGGAGTATTACTTCAAGATGCCCAAAGACATGCAGGAACGCGACGTGGTGGTGGTGGACCCGATGCTGGCCACCGGCAACTCGGCCATTGCGGCGATTGAGCGCATTCAGGTGCTCAACCCCAAATCGGTCAAGTTTGTCTGCCTGCTGACCTGCCCCGAGGGCATCAGCGCACTGCGCCGGGCGCACCCGCAAGTGCCGATCTATACCGCTGCCGTGGACCGACAGCTCAACGACCACGGCTACATCCTGCCCGGACTTGGCGATGCCGGAGACCGCATCTTCGGCACCCAGTGATGGCCAGCGGTGCAGTCGCCGGCACATCCTGACCTGTTTTGACCTGTTTTGACCAGGTCCACAAGCTCAGCCGTTGATGGTCAGCTCGGCCTTGTTGGCATGGGTGATGTACACGCACTGATGCTCTGGCTGCCGATCTGCAACGCCGGGGTGTGACATCTGAAGGTGCCGTCGCGGGATGATTGCGCCACCTGTTTGCCACCTGTCTTTTTGAAGTCGGCCAGTCTCTCGCGTTGCTGCTCTGGGCCATCATCCGATGGGCAGCATTCTCGCCAGAGGTTTTGCCAAGGCCTGCCGGGGACCTCACTGGCGCGCGGGCAAGGTCTGCGCCTGCCACCAGGGAAATGCCGCCCCTGCGCAATTGCCGGACCCGGCTCAATGGGTGGCGCATGGATAATCCGGCCCCATGTCCCTGCCATCACATCAACTCGAACTGTTAGCCCCGGCCCGCGATGTCGCCATTGGCATCGAGGCCGTCAACCATGGCGCTGACGCGGTCTATCTTGGCGGACCGTCGTTTGGTGCCCGCGCCAGCGCCGACAACAGCGTGCGCGACATTGCCCGGCTGGTGCAGCATGCGCACCGCTTCAACAGCCGCATCTTCGTCACCCTCAACACCATCCTGCGCGACGACGAACTCGAGCCAGCCCGCAAACTGGCCTGGCAACTGTATGACGCAGGGGTTGATGCGCTGATCATCCAGGACCTGGGCCTGCTTGAAATCGATCTGCCACCGATCCAGCTTCACGCCAGCACCCAGACCGACATCCGCAGCCCAGAAAAGGCCCGCTTTTTGCAAGATGTGGGCCTTAGCCAGTTGGTGCTGGCGCGTGAACTCGACCTAGGCCAGATTGCCGCCATCCGTGCCGCCACCGACCCCGAGCGCTGCGCGCTGGAGTTTTTTGTCCACGGCGCGCTGTGCGTGGCCTACAGTGGCCAGTGTTACATCTCCGCCGCCAACACCGGGCGCAGCGCCAACCGGGGCGAATGCAGCCAGGCCTGTCGCCTGCCGTACCAAGTGGTGGATGCAGCCGGCCGCTTTGTCGCGCACGACAAGCACGTGCTAAGCCTCAAGGACAACAACCAGAGTGCCAACCTGGCAGCCCTGGTGGCGGCCGGTGTGCGCAGCTTCAAGATCGAAGGCCGCTACAAGGACATGGCCTATGTGAAAAACATCACCGGCCACTACCGCCAACTGCTCGATGCCCTGATGGAAAAGCGCCAGACTGCTGGCCAGCCGCTGGCAAGATCGAGCAGCGGCAGCACCACCCTGAGCTTCACGCCGGACCCGCTGCAAAACTTCAACCGCGAGTTCACCGACTATTTTGTCGCTGGCCGCAAGGACGACATCGGCGCTTTTGACACGCCAAAAAACCCCGGCCTGCCGATTGGCCATGTCACCCGACTTGGCCCGAACTGGGTCGAGCTGGAACTGGTAAACCACCAGACCCTGCTGCACAACGGCGACGGACTGTGTTACTACGACTTGCAAAAAGAGCTGGTCGGCATGGCGATCAACCGGGCCGAGGCGGTGAACGCCGCCAAAGGCCGCTGGCGGGTGTTCCCGAAAGATGCGCTTGACAGCCTCAAGGACCTGCGCTGCGGGCTCGAAGTCAACCGCAACCGCGACATTGACTGGCTGCGCGTGCTGGAGAAAAAGTCCAGCGACCGGCGCATCGGTGTCTGGGCCCGGCTGCAGGTGCTGGCGCAAAGCGTGCAGCTCACGCTGACCGACGAAGACGGCAACTTCGCCAGCGTGGAACAGGCTTTTGCCGCCGACCAGCGCCACTTGGCGCAGGATGCGAATGCCGCCAAAGCCCAGGCCTGCCACCAGTTGAGTCGCCTGGGTGATACTATTTTTATAGCTACTCACGCTGATGTGGTATGGGCTGCAGGCCAATTTGACTCTATAGTTTTGCCCAGTTCGCTGCTCAATGGCCTGCGCCGGGCGGCGGTGCTGGCGCTGGAGCAGGCACGCCTGACTGCCTTTGTGCGCCTGCCGCCGGGCGTGCCGGTGGAGCCGCCAGCGCGCTACCCGCAAGACCATTTGAGTTACCTGGCCAACATCTTCAACAGCAAGGCCCATGCCTTTTATGCCAGGCATGGGGTGCGGGTGATCGAGCCAGCCTTTGAAGCGCTGGAAGAACTTGGCGAAGTCAGCCTGATGATCACCAAGCACTGCGTGCGCTTTGCGCTAAGCCTGTGCCCGAAGCAGGCCAAGGGCATCACCGGGGTGCAGGGTTTTGTCAAGGCAGAGCCCTTGTTGCTCGTCAATGGCAAGGAAAAGCTGACCCTGCGCTTTGACTGCAAGCCCTGCGAGATGCATGTGGTGGGCAAGATGAAAACCTCGGTGGCCAGGCAGTCGCGTCAGCAATTGGCTGCAGCGTCGGGTGGCATCCCGATCACCTTTCACAAAGTTCGGCCAACACCTGTCGCTGGTCCTGATGCGGCGCAAACTGGCGCGGACGACAACCTGGCACCAGTCGGTCGCGCTCAGGTCTGATCAGCTTGCCAGCGCGACGCAGTGAATTTCGACACACTCGGCCCAAATGCCAGCACCATCAGAAACCGCGCCAGTTGCATCGCCATGACAAAACCGGCATCGACCGCGCTGGTAGCGGCAATGATGGCCACCGAATCAGCGCCGCCAGGGCTGGTGGCCAGATAGGCGGTGAGCGGTTCAAGCCCGGCCAGCAGGGTCAGGCCGGTGGCAATCAGCACGCCAACACCGATCAGCACAAAGATGGCAGCCAGCACCTGCGGCAGCGCGCGCCAGGCGTGCAACAGGATGCTGCGGGTAAAGCGCAGCCCGATGCTCCAGCCAATCACGGTATAAGAAACCGCCAGCAGCGCCGCTGGCAGCTCAATCACCAGCAGCCCGAGCGCCTGCAATACGGCGCCCAGCAGCAGCGGCAGCAGCATCGGCCCGGCCGGCAGCGCCAGCCAGCGACCGGCC
>DAOSLL010000483.1:0-3833 GCA_035368905.1 Rhodoferax sp. | reverse complement strand
ATCAGTGAAAGCCTTGGTCGTCTTGGCCACCTCATCGGCGTTATAGGCTTGCCCGGGACGAATTGCCACCAGAGTTTTGAACTCATCGTCCTTGCCCAGGAAATCACCCGCTAGCTTGACGCTGGTGACAATGAAACGCTCACCTTCTGTGACATTGATGGTGATACTGATGTCGGTCTTATTGGGGGCAATGGCGACCTGGGTGGAATCCACCTTGAACTCCAGATAACCCCGGGTCAAGTAATACGAGCGCAGGGTTTCAATGTCAGCATTGAGTTTGGCCCTGGAATAGCGGTTGGACTTGGTGTACCAGCTTAGCCAGCCACCCGTGTCCAGATCAAACAAATCGCGCAAGCTTGACTCGGTGAACACCTTGTTGCCAACAATCCGGATTTCACTGATCTGGGCAGGCTCACCTTCTGTCACGGTAAAAGTCAGGTTGACGCGGTTGCGCTCGATCGGGGTCACGGTGGTGACCACCTGGGCCGCATAAAGACTGCGGTTGATGTATTGGCGCTTGAGTTCCTGTTCGGCGCGATCCAACTGGGCTTTGTCAAACGGCCTGCCGTCGGCCAATCCGACATCACGCAGGGATTTGATCAACACGTCCTTGTCAAATTCCTTGATGCCGGCAAAGTCAATGTCAGCCACGGTTGGCCGCTCTTCAACCACCACCACCAGCACATCACCATTGACCTCAATGCGTACATCCTTGAACAAGCCCAGTCCGAACAAAGTCCGAATGGCAGCGGAGCCCTTGTCATCGGTGTAGGTGTCGCCAACCTGAACTGGCAAAGACACAAAAATGGTACCTGGCTCGACCCGTTGCAGGCCTTCGATGCGAATGTCTCGCACCTTGAAAGGCTCTACCGCCCAGGCCGATTGAGACACCATGACCATTGAGACCAAAGCAGAAAGCATGCTCAGGCGAAAACGATTGAAATGCATTTGTTTAAACAATATTTGACGTGGTGTCGAAAAGACGATGTGAGCTAACCAAACAAGCGGGTGATATCGTTGAAGACGGCAATTGCCATCATGATCGTCAAGAGAGCAATACCACCCTGCTGCAGATGTTCCATCCAGTGATCTGGCACCGGCTTGCCGGTAATGCCCTCCCAAAGATAATACATCAGGTGACCGCCATCAAGAACGGGCAACGGCAACAGGTTCAAAACGCCTAGACTGACGCTGATCAACGCGAGAAAAATCAGATATTGGGTTAACCCCAGCCCAGCCGATTTACCCGCATAGTCTGCGATGGTCAGTGGCCCGCTGAGATTTTTGACCGATGCCTGACCAATCAGCATTTTCCCCATCATTTTAAGTGTCAGGATGGAAACATCCCAGGCTTGTCGAGCGCCGCGCGACAAACCGTCAATCAGCTTGTAACGTACCAGCACCATGTCAGGTGCCGCCCCTACGTAGGCACCAATGCGGCCAACGGTTTTGTCGCCTTCAGACACCACCAGGGGGGTCAAGTTGATCTCGAGGCTTTGCCCCTGGCGGGATACCTTCCAACGCTGGGGGCTTACCTGGCCAGTGGCACCAGAACTGCGGATTACCTGCCTGAGTTGTGGCCCATCGACGATGGTTTGGTCATTGACGGCCAGCACCTCGTCACCTTTCAACAAACCCGCCTGCGCAGCCGCACCGTCGGTCGTGATGTCGCCAATCATGGGTCTGGTAAACGGGCCAATAATGCCGATTCTGGCGAACATTTCTGCATCCACCTCGGTGGCTTCAAGTGCCGACAGTTTCAACCGGATATCCGGCTCAGTCTGGCCTCCCCTGGCAACCTGAATTAGCACATCCTCACCCTGCAATGCAGCACGGGTCAGGGCCCAGCGTACATCGTCAAAAGACGCTACCTCTTTTGGCGTATCGCCAGCCAGTGCGACGCGCAGAACGCGGTCACCGCCAGACAGGCCAGCCTGATTGGCGATCGTTCCGGCTGCAGGCTGCGCCAGTACAGCAACCGGGAGTTCCACACCGATCCAATTGACCGCACTGTAAAGCACCACCGCCAGCAGCAGGTTGGCCACCGGACCGGCGGCCACAATCAGCACGCGGCTGCGCAGGGGCTGGGTATTGAAGGCCAGATGACGTTCTGCGTCATCCACCGGGGCCTCGCGCTCATCGAGCATCTTCACATAGCCACCCAAAGGAAAAATGGCCAGCACAAACTCGGTGGATTGACCCTGCCAGCGCAGCAGCGGTTTGCCAAAACCGATGGAAAACCTCAGTACCTTGACACCACAGGCCAAAGCCATGCGGTAATGCCCGTACTCGTGAACCGCAATCAGCAGTGCAATGGCCAGGATGAACGCAGGCAAGGTCAACATGGCTTAAGCGTGGGGTCGATGTCAACGGCCGATGCGCGCAACCACTGCTTGCGCCGCCTGCCTGGACTGACCATCCAGTGCCAGCAAGTCGTCAAGTGAACCCGGTGGCGATGTCACCACACCGGACAGGGTTTCCAGGTTCACCGCGTGAATCTGGTCGAATCGAATCTTGCCGGCCAGAAAGCCAGCCACCGCAATTTCGTTCGCGGCGTTCAGCACGGCGGTGCTGCCGGGCGGTGCGTGCAACACCGACCAGGCCAGTTTCAAACCGGGAAAGCGCTCGGCATGACCATTTGACCCTGTTGATTCGAAGCTCAGGTCAACCATGGAGCCGAAGTCCAGCACCGAAGCACCTGACTCAATTCTCTCGGGCCAGGAAAGGCCGTAAGCAATTGGCCCCTTCATGTCAGGCGTACCAAGTTGAGCCACGATCGAATGGTCGCGGTACTGCACCATGGAATGGATGACGCTTTGTGGGTGGATCACCACCTCGATTTGCCCCGGTTGCACGCCAAACAGGTAGCGAGCCTCAATCACTTCGAGTGCCTTGTTCATCATGGTGGCAGAGTCCACCGAGATCTTTCGCCCCATCACCCAATTCGGATGCGCGCAGGCCTGCTCTGGCGTGATGCCACCAAAGGTGGCAGGGTCTCGTCGGCGAAACGGGCCCCCCGATGCCGTCAAGATGATCTTGTCAATTTGCTCCGACCACATTCGCAAATCGTCCGGCAAGGACTGAAACACCGCCGAATGCTCACTGTCAATGGGCAGCAGTTTGGCACCACCGGTAGCAACCGCTTGCAGGAAATAGTCGCCCCCCACCACCAGTGCCTCCTTGTTGGCCAGCAGCAGGCGCTTGCCAGCACGGGCCGCAGCCAGGCAGGAAGCCAAACCGGCAGCCCCGACAATGGCCGCCATGACAACATCAACTCGCTCATCAGACGCTATTGTTTCAATAGCTTCAGGGCCATACAGAATATGGGTTGGCAAGCCATTTTCTTCACACTTTTGCTGCAGAAGCCGACCCTGTTCAATACTGGCCATGACGGCAAAGACCGGCTTGAACTGTGCGCACTGCGTCAACATTTTGTCAACCTGTGTTGCGGCACTCAAGGCAAAAACTTCAAATCGCTGTGGATGCCTGGCGATGACCTCCAGAGTGCTGACGCCAATGGAGCCGGTTGAGCCCAGGATTGCGACGCGCTGCCTGCGATTCTTGTCAGTCATGGGCATTCTCAGTAGGAATACAGCAGCATCGCCAACGGCAATGCGGGCAGCAGTGCATCAATGCGATCAAGTACGCCGCCATGGCCAGGTAACAACCCGCTGCTGTCCTTCACCCCGGCACTTCGCTTGACCAGCGATTCAATCAAATCACCCACCACACTCATGGCAGCCATGAAGACGCAGGCAAAGATCAAGAAAAGCCAGCCATGCTGGCCCAGACGGGTATAGAAGCTTGACACCACCGCGTTGCAGGCGGCATCG
>DAOSLL010000482.1:0-3842 GCA_035368905.1 Rhodoferax sp. | reverse complement strand
CGGCATGGTCGGTGTGCATGACCACGGTGGCACCATACAACTCGGCCATTTGATGCACATGGTGGGCACCGGAAACAGCACCGGCAATGCAGGCGCGCTGACCTGCGTTGTCAAGCCCTTTGCCAGCATAAAACTGTGCACCACCATTGGAAAACTGGATGATTGCTGGTGAATTCAACTCTTTGGCGGTCTCGATGACGGCATTCACGGTGCTGGTGTTGATGACGTTGACGGCCGGGATGGCAAAGTTCTTCGCGCGGGCCAGGTCAAAAAGGGCTTGCAGGCTGTCTCCTGTTGCGACACCGGGTTTGATTTGGGTAGTGTTCATATTTTTTGGGGTCCTGTTGAGGTCGATTGAATGGACTGGGTGGTGGGATGGCAATCATTGCGCAGTGCCGCGGTCATTTTAGCGACTGATTTGACGGCATCACGCCGACGACCCGATGGCACACTGGCTCGCGCTGGCATCCGGTGTGCGTGTCTGCCATCTGATGGGGGCAGCAGGGACGCTTTCAGGCACCGCCGGGTCTGATGTCTGGTGATTGGAGTGGTCACCCAAATATGCCCGGCTTTGCAAGGCAAATAGGCTTTCAGCCCTTTTGCAGCATGCGCTGATAGCTACACTAATCATAGTAATTTGAATCATTTGGAAGCTCCTCTGTAACCAAGGCGACGGCGCCGCAGTCACCGGTAAAACAGGCGGCCGTAAAATGAAACGACACTTTGCACCAGCAAAAAACCGGGCCGACCGTTATGCGCGAATTGACTTCTGACATCGAATCCCTGAGTGGTCTGGATGGGGCTTTTCTGAATCTTGAGACCATGGCCACGCCCATGCATGTGGGTTCACTGCATACCTTTGAGGTTCCCAAAGACTACCAGGGCGACTTTTTTACCGATGTCAAGACCTTGCTGACGCAGCGCATGATGCCGCTGCTGCGCAGGCGTCTGGCGAGCCTGCCGCTGCAAATGGCCAATCCGGTATGGGTGCAAGGCGAGGTTGACATGGATCAGCATGTTGAACGCATCCGCATCCCGGCACCCGGCCTGCGCGCGCAGCTTGAGGTGGTGGTGGGCAACCTGCATGCTGATTTGCTGGATCGCTCCCGGCCACTGTGGATGATGTATGTGCTAGACGGTCTGGCCAGTGGCGAGCGGGCCTATTACTTCAAGATTCATCACGCCATGCTTGATGGCCATGCCGGTGCTGCGCTGGCGGCCACCCTGTTTGACACCGCGCCGCATGCGTTGACAGCGGCCAGTGCAACAGCACCGTTGGGGCGCGCTGCCAGCAGCAAACCCGCTGCGCTCAGTCTGGTGGCGGCAGCTTTTCGTCATGATGCCACCCAGTATGTCAAGCTGGTGCGTGATCTGCCGGGTGTGCTCAAGACGCTGGTCGGCCTGGTGCGCAGTTCGGGTGGTGGCCATGCGCCTGCTGGTCCCGACAAGGCCAATCGGCCAGCAAAAAACGGCATGGCATTGGGGCCGCGCACCCCTCTCAATGTCGCCATCAGCCGTGAACGTGGCTTTGCCGCTGAGTCGATACCGCTGGCTGAGGTCAAGGCCATTGCCAAAGCCTGTGAGGCCACCGTCAATGATGTCGTGCTGGCCTTGTGCGGCGGTGCCTTGCGCCGCTACCTGGCGCGTTTGGGCTCGCTGCCGAAGAGGTCGCTGATTGCCTCGATGCCGATCTCGCTGCGTGACAAGGGTGACACCGGCTTTCACACCAAGGCCACGTTAAGCCTGGTCAGCCTAGCCACCCATATCAAAGACCCGCTCAAGCGTCTGCAGGCGGTGCGCGGCAACACCAGCGCCACCAAAGCCGTGGCCAGACGTGCCAAGGCGGTGATTCCGACCGATTTTCCATCGATTGGCGTGCCCTGGCTGGTCGGTGCCCTGGCCAACTTGTACGGGCGCGGCGGCATTTCCGAGGTGTTGCCGCCGCTGGCCAACCTGCTGATTTCCAATGTGCCGGGGCCTGCCGTGCCGCTTTATGTGGGTCCGGCGCGCATGACCGGCTACTGGCCGCTGTCCATCGTCGAACACGGTGTCGGGCTGAATATCACGCTGATGAGTTATGCCGGCCAGCTCTGCCTGGGCTTTACCGTGGCGCGCTGTGCCGTGCCCGACGTGCGCCTGCTGGCCGATGATTTTGTACAGGCGTTTGACGAACTCAGGCAAGCAGGCCTGGCTGCTGCCAAGCCCGCTGGCACCGTCAAGGCCGCAGTCCGCCGAGTTCCTGTTAAAGCAAGGGCCAAGTCAGTGACCCAGTAGCCCGGAGCCTGCACACCATGCTGTCCAAATCCATCGTTTCCCGCCATCACCATGTTGGCGCGCCGCATTTATTGCATTCCTTGCTGGAGCCGCGGGCTTTTCTTGAGGCGGCGATGTTGCCGATGTCGCTGCCGCTTTTGATGCAGGCTCCGCAGGGTGATGGCCATCCGGTGCTGTTGCTGCCCGGTTTCATGGCAGACGAAAAGTCCCTGTTTGTGCTGAAGGCCTTTCTGGAGCGCAAGGGATACAACGTGCAAACCTGGGGGCTCGGGCGCAACCTGGGTTTTCGCAGCAAGCACGCCAGTGCCCTGCCACAAAAAATACGCTACCTGCATCACCTGACCGGCCGCAAGGTGAGCTTGGTTGGCTGGAGTCTGGGCGGCGTGTTTTCGCTTTACGGGGCCGAGAATTCGCTGGAATGTGTGCGTTGCGTCATCACCCTGGGCAGTCCGGTCAGCATGGATGCGCAAGGCAGCCAGTCACCTGCCGCTGTGAAAGCCTTGTACCGGCTGGTGTCGCATCGCCTGGGCTCCAGCGCGCACGCCATGGCACCGCGTGCCAAGGCGCTGCGCGAACACCGCCGTCTGGCGATTCCGACCAGTTGCCTGTATTCGCTCGGCGACGGCGTGGTGCCACCACAAGAGGCCACCATTGACGGCGACCCGGCGCTGCATGAAAACATTCGCGTGCCGGGCAGCCACATCGGGCTGGGTTTCAATGGGCTGGTGCTGGCGGTGGTGGCAGACCGGCTGGCACAGCCGGAGGCGCAGTGGACACCCTTTGCGCCCAAGGGTTTGCTGGCACAGGTCTGGCGCATGATGCCCAAAGACAAGGCCGACTGAACCATGCCAAACGCGCCCAAAGCCCCGCTGCGCCAGCTCGGTGGAAGCGATGCCGCTTTCATTTACTCCGATACCGAACATGCCAATTCGAATGTGTCGCTGCTGCACATTTATGACCAGACCACGGCCCCGAACGGTGTCGTGCGTTTCAAGCAAATCCTGACCCACATTGAGGCCCGGCTGCACCAGTTGCCAATGTTCCGTCAAAAAGTACTGCGGGTGCCGCTGGACCTGGACTACCCCTATTGGGTGGAAGACGATAACTTCGACATCGAATACCACGTGCGCCACATTGCGCTGCCCAAGCCGGGTGACTGGCGCCAGTTTTGCATTCAGGCCTCGCGCATTCACGCACGGCCACTGGATCTACAGCGCCCGTTGTGGGAGATGTATGTGATCGAGGGGCTTGACAGCTTTCTGGATTTGCCAGCGGGCAGCTTTGCCGTGCTGCTCAAGGTGCACCATGCTGCGGTGGACGTGGCACATGAGCACGAAATCACCAGCCTGCTGCACGATACCAGCCCCAACCCACCGCCTGAAGCACCGGTGCGACCCTGGTTCCCGCCGCCGCCGCCGGGCCCGCTGGCGCTGCTGTGGCGGGCTGGTTTTCGCGCGGCCAGCTCTCCGCTGCGCATGGCCGGGTCGGTGTCCGAAGGCTTGGGCATGATGGCTTTGACCGTCAAGACCGTTGCTGGCGAGTTTTTGCTCCACCCAAATGACTTCCCG
>DAOSLL010000481.1:0-3880 GCA_035368905.1 Rhodoferax sp. | reverse complement strand
CAACACCGTCAGCTTAATGCTTTTCGGTACTTCGGGACGGCTGGTAAACCACTCGGCATCAGCCCAACTTTGGAGAACAGTCTTGGCTTGTGCATTGCCTTTGTCAGCCTTTTCCTTGACATCATGAAACTGGTCAAACATCAGCAAGGTCTTCTTGAGGGCTTCGGCTGCTACGTCGGCGACCGCTACGTCATCGAGCAGATCAATCAATGGGGTCAAGTTGTATCCGCCCAACATCGTACCCAGCAACTCCGTGGCTTTTCCGCGGCTGATGAGCGGACAGGCTTCAGTGCCGTGTGCCACCGCAGCCAGATAGCTGGCTTTGACTTTTGCAGCATCATCGACACCGGCAGGTACACGGTTGGTGACCAGTTCAAGCAAAAACTGCTCTTCACCTTGCGGTGGCTTTTTCAGCAACTCGATCAACTCGGCGGTCTGCCCTGCGCTCAGCGGCAACGCCGGAATGCCGAGGTCGGCGCGCTCGGCAACATGAGCGCGATAAGCTTGCAACATGAGAAACTCCTTTTCAATCAACTCTTACTAATGAAAATCCATGGTTACAGATCGTTCTTACTTTGGTTCGACCGTCGGCGCGACAGCAGGCTTGACGGGTTCCACCACGGGCTGTTTTGACACTCGGACAGGGTCCAACAAACTGACCGGGGGATTCTTTTCGATTGCCTGGGCCACAGCAAACTGCCCTGGAGTCATGCAGACATCAGCCAAACGTGTTCCCGATTTCTGGCTCATCAGCATCGATTTATTTGACAACTGAAGCCACACAGCGCCGGCATGCGCATCCTCCAGCCGAATGGCACCCGTGCTGGTGACCACCGGAACCATGCGAAACTTATACTGCCTGCTCTGGACATCAAAGTAACCCGGCAATTTCGCATCCGCCTTGACGCTGACGGAAACACCCAACTCACAGGCCACATTACCAACTTCCACCCGTTGGGCGATCACCAGTTCTTCGGGACTCAGGGCCGCTTCCGCAGCCCGTACGCCGGTAGCAATCTGGTTCGCGTTGGTTCTGAGTTCCGCACGACTGACCGAGACCGGCTTGACCGCCTTGACCGGCTTCTTAATCACCTCATCAGCAACGGCGTTGTTCGCCATCTGCCAAGTTGAACCTATCACAATCGCCCCTAGGACCAGCATTCGTTTGCCGAAGCCATACGGATGCCTGTGGCGGCCTGAAATCATCATCTGGTACTCCTGTATATACAAATCATCAGTCACAATTCACATTTCGAAAAAGCGCTGCGCCGGATCGTCACGGTGCAAGCGGGCAGTCTGATGCGCTTTCTCAAGCAATTGCCAGTAGTAGCGGTAACTGGCCCGGTCATGTAAACGCCCATCAACTGAGATAGGTGCCCAATGCACTGCCTGCGCTTCGCAAATGATACGACTGGCATGAGCGACATCGTGCTCGGCGGGTGCAAAGGCCGCCAGAATAGGGCGGATTTGATCAGGATGAATGCTCCACATCCGTGTAAAGCCCAGCGCACCGGATGCGTGCCGGGCGGCGGCTTGCAACACTGCGGCATCCTTGAACTCTGTCACCACACAGTGTGACGGCACCTTGCCGGACGCATGGCACGCTGCGGCAATTTCAAGCTTGGCACGAACCACCAGCGGATGGCTGAATTGATCCAGACCATCACCCGAACCCGCTGCGGCGACACCCATGGCACTTGCCGGAATAGCACCACCATGGGTTGATACAAAATCCATCAAACCGAAACTGACAGATTGGACACGCGGGTGCGCAGCAATGGCAGCAACACGCTGCACCGCCAGCGGCGACTCAATCAGGACATGGATTGGCAAAGAATCGGGCCGTCGCGTGCCCTTGCTGGCCGCGTCCACAGCCTGAAGCGCTCGGTCAATATCCGCGACGGACTCAACCTTGGGCAACATCAAATGGCACAAAGCCGCGCCTGCACCACCCACAATGATTTCGACATCCTGCTCGAAAGCAGCGTGACTCACCGGGTGAACCCGCACGGCAATTCGCTGAGCAACCGATTTTGCTACAGAATTAGAAGCTTCCAGCGCATGATTGGCAAGGGCTGAGACCATAAAAGCATGGTCTTTTTCACCGCCAACGCGCGCGCCATCTTCGCAGTCCAACGTGACATCAAAAACGCAGGTCTTGAACTCTTCAATGAACTCAGCCTGCAAGGCCAGACTCTTGACCATCCGAGCCTCAACACCACAGTAGTGATCACACACCGGCAATGACGCCGCCACAGTGGCATCCAGTAAAACATCCCGCGGGTGGTTCATGAGCCTGACTCCTCCAGCAAAACCTTACAGAAGATGGGCCACACCCGCTTGCTCTTCCTGCAATTCCTTGAGCGTCTTGTTAATGCATTCTTGACTAAATGCGTCGACGGTCAAACCTTCAACGACCTTGTACTCGCCACCCGCACAAGTCACGGCGAAACCAAACATGGTGTCTTTTGGAATGCCGTATTGACCGTCTGAGGGGATACCCATGGTGACCCACTTGCCGTTCGTGCCAAGCGCCCAATCGCGCATGTGGTCAATGGCGGCATTGGCAGCAGAGGCAGCCGAAGACACGCCACGTGCGGCAATGATGGCAGCGCCGCGCTTGCCAACGGTGGGCAAGAAAGTGTTGGCATTCCAGTCATGATCGTTGATCATGTCCTTGACACTTTCGCCATTGACAGTGGCAAACCGATAGTCTGCATACATGGTGGGCGAATGATTGCCCCAAACGGCCATCTTCTCGATATCAGCGACTGGCTTGCCGATTTTGGACGCAATTTGGCTCAACGCCCGGTTGTGATCCAGCCGCAGCATGGCGGTGAAATTCTTGCGAGGCAGGTCGGGGGCGCTCTTCATTGCAATGTAAGCGTTGGTGTTGGCGGGATTTCCCACCACCAGAACACGAACGCCACGGCTCGCGACCGCATTCAATGCCTTGCCCTGAGAAGTGAAAATTTCAGCGTTCACTGCCAGCAACTCAGCGCGTTCCATGCCGGGGCCGCGCGGACGTGAGCCGATCAACATCGCGTAATCGACATCTTTGAACGCGGTCATCGGATCGCTGTGCGCTTCCATACCCACCACCAGAGGAAATGCACAATCTTGCAGTTCCATCATCACACCTTGCAAGGCCTGCTGCGCTTTTTCAACGGGTACCTCCAGCAAACTCAGGACAACAGGCTGATCCTTGCCGAGCATTTCGCCCGAAGCGATACGAAACAGAATGGCGTAACCAATTTGACCTGCAGCGCCGGTAACAGCAACGCGGACGGGCTTTTTGCTCATGATGAAAACTCCAGAAATTTATTGATAGATATTCAGCGGGTGCGGGGAGGATAAACCAAAGGCATCAGCTCCGAGCGGGAGCAAGTGTACTCTCCAAATCCACCAAGAATGCGGCATCGTCCTCTTGTCTTATATCTTATATAAGATATGATTCGTATGAACATAACATTCTTACAAAGGCCTTTCTCCATGCAGATCACGCCTGAAGCCGCCCCGGATAATGACCCGACCATCCCTGAAACAGCAGCGATGTCCGGGATCACACCCGCGTTCAGCCCTCTGTACCAACAAATCAAAGGTTTGATCCTCAACAGTCTGCGCGTCGGAGAGTGGAAGCCGGGGGAAGGCATTCCGAGCGAGATGGATTTGGCCGCGCGTTTCAGGGTTAGTCAGGGAACTGTGCGCAAAGCAATCGACGAGTTAGCCGCCGAGAATCTGCTGCTGCGCCGCCAAGGCAAGGGCACCTTTGTGGCCACGCACGCCGAGCAGCAGGTGCAGTTCAGGTTTCTGAAACTGGTCCCCGACAGTGGTAACCGTGGCAGCGAAGGGCCAGCGCAGCGCGACATCATTGAGTGTC
>DAOSLL010000480.1:0-3894 GCA_035368905.1 Rhodoferax sp. | reverse complement strand
TATTTTCCTTGTCCAATTTTTGAACCCGGTACTGCCATGCGCTTGACATGCCATGCCAGGCAAACCAGATGCCATTCGCCAGTGACTTTGTGCAATCTACACAAGGAGCACTGCCTGAACCCCATCACCAACTTGATGTTGCCAAAGACCGGCTCCAACGTTTGCCTGTGAACGGCATCAGCCGCTGTGCGTGCCAGCGTTTTCAAGCGGCGCATCATCGCTTGCATCGGCGTGGCATCTGCCTTCAGGGGCCCAGACTCTGTAAAACGCTCACTCCCGTGCGGATGTCTGCCCTGAACGGAAACCATCACCTCAAAGACCAAGCGTTGCACGCCTGGTATCGTGAGAAGGGCCAGTTTGAGCACCACCTGCGCCAGTGGCAGCGCGAGTTCTGCCACCCCGGCAAAGCCGCTGCAACGCCAGCCGATGCAGCCCTGCGCCAAGCTAAACAACAGAACGAAATACTAGAACGCGAACTTCGTCGCAAAGACAAAGCACTGGCGCATGCGGCGGCGCCGTTGATGTGGCAAAGAAGTGCCAGGCGCGGTGGGAGGCGGAGGAAAAATGACCAGCCTCGCTCAGCGCCAAGACACCATCAGCTTGATCACCCAGGCCTGCCAGTACGGTTCACGGCTGCAGCGCGCCTGCAAGCAAATTGGCATGACGTGTCGAACCCTGCAGCGCTGGTTGCACCCCTGTTGGCAACAGCAGCACAACGATCTTGCGCCGATCAGCTACCCCCCCCCCGTTGCCAAGGTCACCAATGAAGCCCACCCCACTTCGGCGAGCCAAAAGCCACTGTGTGAAGACCATCGTCAAATCAGCATGCGCCAGACCGTCGGCAGCGCGACAGTGGTCGTTGCAAGACACCCGCCCTGTCGCTGGCGGACAAATCCACGGAGTCAACCGGGCCGACACAGAGCAGTCAAGGGCTGCGCCCGCATATGCTCAATGTAAGTGATGTAGTATGCCAGCAACAGTTGCGGATGCGCCGGACGTATAGTCGCTAACTACATTGTCAGGAGACGATTGAAGAACTTGCGGATGCGTTTTTGATACCCTGCGGGAGGTGGCCATCGCGGCGCGCGAGAAATAGAAACTTTGGGATCAATGGTTGGAAAGGGTAACGGAAATGAAACAACTGCGTAGCGACTTGGACGTTGCCGCTTTGCCCAATGATGCTTTGGGGTGTGAGATACACGACCCCAAGAGTGGCGAAACCTACGAATTCGGCGCCATCGAACAGTTTCTGATCGAACAGTTCCGACACCCATACCAGATTGATGAGGTGTGCTCGAAATGCAATAGTCAGTTTGGACTGCAATACACCAATGAGGATATCAGTGAGTTTCTCGGCCTTCTTGCAAAATGGAAACTGCTAGGAGAAGAAGAAAACGGGCCGTCCGATGGACGCGCGCTCAGCGCGGATGATAAAGAGGACAAATCCGAGAAGTTGTCGTCTGAGTACACGAAATACCTGGACCGGCCAAATCGTTGGCACCTTTTCAATCCTCGGTCACTGCTCGATGGATTGAACCGGCTGCTTCAACCCGTTCACTTCATGATCTGGCTGGTGCCGGTAGTCTTTACTCTCGGCATCATCACTGTCATGCACAATTTCAGTGCTTTCGTTTCGGACGTATCCAAAGTCTCGTCCAGCTTTGGTTTTTTCGGCAAGTTGATCCTTTCTACTTTTACCGTGAATATCGTTTCGCAGGCTGCGCGGGGTTTGGTGGCCCGATACCATGGTTTGGCCGCTCCTAGTTTAGGAATATGGCTGGAACTCGGCTTGATTCCACGATTCAATCTTCAAATCATCCCGAAAGGCCGTTTGACCCGCCGAACAAGGCTATGGTTGAGTGCAACGCCCACGCTCGTGCGGCTGTGGCTATTCGGGGTGGGCATCCTGATGTGGCTATTAACTCGACCGTCGCTGACGCTATCAGCGATTGGTGCCGAACTTGCCTTTGTTTCATTCGTAGGCTTGGCGTTCTCAGCGAATCCACTTTGGCGTGGCGATGGAGTTAACTTCCTGTCGGCACTATTGGATTATCCTGATTTGCGGGAGCGTTCGCATGGGGCATTTTGGAGGCTCTTCGTCAAGAGACCTGCCGCAATCGAGCGACATTCCCGACGCCCCATTGCACTTGGCCTGTTTGGATTGTTCTCGATACTGTTTTTCCTGGCGGTATTTGGGTTTATTGCCTACAGTGTTTTCCATTCTCTGGAAACCAGGTATCAGGGTGTTGGTGCAGCCCTGTTTCTGCTGTTAAGTGCCTATGTGAGTTTCACTATTCGTCGCAATACCAAGGCCAAAAAAGCCCAGGGAAAAGCTTCTTCTGGTAAGCGGTTCGTTGCATCGCAAACTGGCTCAGGCTCGTTGAGCCGATGGGTGAAGTATTCCTTGTTGGTCATTTTCATCGTTTGCCTTTTTCTGCCTTATCGATATGAAACGAGTGGCACCGCCGAGGTGTTGCCATCGGCACGGGTCACGCTATCCATTGAGCAGCCCGGTGTTGTCGATGAGGTGCATTTCAATGGCGGCGAATGGGTGAAGGCCGGCACCACCCTGGCACGACTTTCCTATTACAAGCAGTTTGGTGAGTTACGCGCAACGGAAGCAAAAATCGAGGCAAAGAGATACGAGATCGCAAAGAATCAAACCACCCCCTCGACGGAAGAAATCAGGTTAGCCGAAAACAAGATCCTTACCGTCAAAATGCAGGCCAGGTATAGCGAGGAGAAACTCAAGCGCCAGGAACAACTTTTCCTGCTGGGATTTGTCTCGCAACAGAGTCGCGACGATACCTGGAATGCTGCCGAACATGACAAGAAACTGCTTGCCGAAGCTGAGGCAAGCCTGCTGGCACTAAAGGCGGAAGTCAACCCCAATCAGATTAAGTCTCTGAATGCGGAGATGGAGAGTCTTCAACACAATGCCAATTCCTTTCAGGAGCAGGTGCGTCGAACTTATCTGATATCCCCCATTGAAGGGCAGATCGTCACAAAAGACCTCCAGTTCCTGAGTAACAGCTACATGAAGGAGGGCGCGGTTTTCGCCCAAATCGAGAATACGCGCACAGTGCTTGTGAGGGTCGCGGTTCCCGAATCCGACAGCAATGGTTTGTCGCTCGGCGCAGAACTGACGCTGACGTTGTGGGCACATCCAAACCGGGATTTCAAGGGAACTGTAACCGCGATAGCGCCGAACGTAGAAGAGGACAGCAACAAGAATCGAATCGTGTATGTGACAAGCAGTGTGCCAAATCCGGACGGGGCATTGCGATCTGGCCTCACCGGGTTCGCCAAGGTGGCGCAAGATAGGACTATCGTACTGTTGGCCTTTACGAGAGCATTCATTCGCTTTGTTGCTGTTGAGGCTTGGTCATGGATTCCGTGACCAATGTGCGGGTCAAACCAGATGAACCAGCACGTATGCTGAGCTGGAATAAGGAGTGAATCCAAGGCACCATGGTACGCAACCGGGGTCGGGGTGAATTGCCTGCGCACGAACCTACTGGCCAGGCAAGAACAGAAACCGTGGCAGTCCTATTCAACGCTGACAAATATTGAGAGTGTGTTTCGCAGCTTGAAAGGTGAACCGGGTTTGCGCCCAGTTCTTCATCAAAAAGGAAACCGCTCAGATGGGCATTTGTTCATCACCGTCCTGGCGTACCTGTGTGCGCACCTACAAGTCTTGGGCACAGGTGGAGCGGGCATTTCGCTCGATCAAGACGATGGACTTGAAGTTGGGTCCAAGTCATCACCATCTGGAAGGTCGGGTGCGCTCACATATTTTTCTTGGCATGCTGGCCTACTATGTGGAGTGGCGCATGCGTCAGGTTTGGCGTGAACTCATGTTTGCCGATGAGGATCAAGCCGCCAAGCTGGTGC
>DAOSLL010000479.1:0-3899 GCA_035368905.1 Rhodoferax sp. | reverse complement strand
GCAGCCAGCAGTTGCTCGAAAGCGGCACCCCCGGCAGCAGTTTGCCAACCGGCGTGCCTGGTGCTACCACCAATCAGCCGCCGGGTCCGTCGGCAGCACCGGTGAATGGCGCCTCACAGGCGCTGACGGCTGCCGGTGCCGCATCTGGCGTTGGCAATGGGCGGCGCGAAAGCATCATCAATTACGAGGTGGACAAGACCGTGCGGGTGGTGCGCGGCGGCACCGGCATCATCAAGCGCATCAGCGCCGCCGTGGTGTTCAACCATCAGACCACGACCGATGCCAAGGGCAAGACCACCACCGCAGCCATGAGCGACGCACAGTTGGAGAAGATGACGGCCCTGGTGCGTGAAACGATTGGTTTCAACAAGGACCGCGGTGATTCCGTGAATGTGGTCACCACGCCCTTTACGCTTCAGAAGCAGGCCGAAGTGGATGTGCCGGTGTGGCAACAGCCGGCTGTGCTGGATTTGGCACGCAGCTTTGCCTGGCCGCTGGGCACCCTGCTGTTTGGCGCATTGGTGCTGATGGGCGCGGTGCGCCCGGCGTTGAAGGTGATGGCGCAACCAATGCAGATCCAGGAGACGGCAGCCGCAGGCGGGCTTGATGCCATTGAGTCGGATCAGCCCGACCGGCCGCTGTTGACCGGGCCGTCATCCTCGCAAGCGCTGCCTTCAGAAATGTCTGCCGGTGAGGTGGCTTTGGAAGAAGCCCGCAAATTAACCCGCGACAACCCCGCTGCAGTTGCTAATATCGTCAAAAGCTGGATCAACGGTGAGGCACCTGCATGACGCAGTGGGCCCGATGTTTGATCGGGTGATGAACGTTAAGGCATGAATCATGGCACAAACTGACGGACTGGAAGACGCTGCCATTCTGATGATGTCTTTGGGTGAAGCCGAGGCATCGGAAGTGTTCAAGCATTTGTCGCCCAAAGAGGTGCAAAAGCTCGGTGAGGCGATCGCCAAAACCAAAACCATCACGCGAGAGCGGGTTTACGAGGTGGTGGACAAGTTCACCGGCATTGCTGCAGCGCAAAGTTTGCTGGTGTCGAATTCGGGCGACTATGTGCGCTCGGTGCTCAAACTGGCGCTTGGAGAAGACAAGGCGGCCTTGTTGATTGACCGCATCTTGCAGGGTGGCGATGTCTCGGGCATAGAGAGCCTGAAGTGGATGGAGCCGTCCAGCGTGGCCGAGTTGCTGCGCAACGAGCACCCACAGATTGTGGCGGCCATTCTGGTGCACCTTGACTTTGACCAGGCGGCCGATATTTTGAAATTTTTCAATGAACGCCAGCGTAACGAAGTGATGCTGCGAGTGGCCACCATGGAAGGCATTCAACCATCGGCCCTGAAAGACCTCAACGAGGTGCTGTTCAAGGTGTTGGCCGGTGGCGACAAGATGCGCAAGTCATCATTGGGCGGCATCAAGACGGCGGCGGAAATGATCAACCTGATGGGCACGGCGATTGAAGGCACGGTGATCGAATCGATTCGCAACCATGACCCCGATCTGGCGCAAAAAATCATGGACAAGATGTTTGTCTTTGACGATGTCATCAAGCTTGACGACAAGTCGATCCAGACCGTGCTCAAGGAAGTGTCGTCGGATGTGCTGATCGTGGCTTTGAAGGGCGCTCAGCCAGAACTCAAGGAGAAATTTCTGTCCAACATGTCTACCCGTGCCGCGGAGTCGCTGCGCGAAGATCTGGAGTCACGCGGCCCGATGCGCCTGTCAGAGGTCGAGGCGCAACAAAAGGAAATCCTCAAGACCGTTCGGCGTCTGGCCGACGAGGGCACCATCGTGATCGGCGGTGGTGCAGATGATGCAATGGTTTGATCATGCGAAATTACGCGCGTTTTATTCCTGGTGAAGAGATTGAGGCGGTCGAGCAGTGGACCTTTGGTGCCATTGACACGGCCGCCCAATTGCTGGCCGCCCAAGTCAAGGCGCGTGAAGCCCATGCTGAAGAAGTGCAAGACCAATTGTCCCGCCAGGAGTCCTACAAGGAAGGTTTTGCTGCGGGCTTGGTGCAGGGGCGCGCGCAGGCGCAGGCCGAGGTCAAGATTGAAATGCAGAAGTTTCTCGATACCCAGGCCAAAGATGCCAGCGCAGGCTTGGCAGAACTGTTTGCCTCAGCCCAAAACCAGTTGCAAGAAGCCGAGCAGGCCATGGCGCAAGGTGTGCTGGAACTGTCCTGCGAACTGGCCCGCCAGGTGCTGCGTCAGGAGTTGTCGGTGAATGTGCAGGCGGTGTTGCCAGTCCTGCGTGAGGCGTTGGACTTGCTCGGCGCTGATTGCAAAACCGCTGTGGTAAGGCTCAATCCGGCAGACCTGGACGCCCTGGGCGAACAGATTCACCTTGATTTTGTCGGTTTGGCTTTGACTCTGCGCGCTGACCCGACGGTACTGCCCGGCGGTTGCCAGGTTGAGTCTGCCGGCATGGTGGTGGACGGCACGCTGGAAAAGCGCTGGCAGCGTGCGGTGGCGAGTTTGGGTTTGAGCAGTGTCTGGGAGGTGTCCGGTGAGCACGGCTGAACTCGCTCCCAAATGGCAGGTGTTTCTGGCCGATGCGCAAAAGCGCGTGCAAACCGCCAGCCCGCTGGCAGTGCGCGGCACTCTGACACGGCTGACCGGGCTGGTACTGGAGGCGGTGGGCATCCGGGTGCCGGTTGGCTCGCAGTGCTGGGTGACGATGAAGTCGCAAGAACCGGTGCTGGCGGAAGTGGTTGGTTTTTCCAACGACCGGGCGTTTTTGATGCCGGCCGGCGATGTGCATGGCCTGTCCAGCGGTGCCAGCGTGGAGCCGGCCCCGGCGTACGTGACGGCGCCACGCCTGGGCGAGCGACGCCACAGCGGGCGCACCTTTGGCCAGGGCGTGCTGCGCCTGCCCTTGGGCAACGGCCTGCTGGGACGGGTGGTGGATGCCCATGGCGCGCCAATGGACTACCGGGGGCCGATTCTGGACGTGTCATCGGTGCCGATGGACCGCAAACCGATCAATGCGATGGACCGGGATCCGGTGCGCGAGCCGCTTGATACCGGCATTCGCGCCATCAATGCCTTGCTGACGGTCGGGCGCGGCCAGCGGATCGGACTTTTCTCTGGTTCGGGTGTCGGCAAAAGCGTGCTGCTGGGCATGATGGCGCGCTACACCGTTGCGGATGTGATTGTGGTGGGCCTGATTGGCGAGCGCGGTCGTGAAGTCAAGGAATTCATCGAAGACATTCTGGGCCAGGAAGGGCGCGCCCGCTCGGTGGTGGTGGCGGCCCCGGCCGATGCGCCACCATTGCTGCGCATGCAGGGTGCAGCCTACGCCACAGCGGTAGCCGAGAGCTTTCGTGACAAGGGCAAGCATGTCTTGCTGCTGATGGATTCTCTGACACGCTACGCCATGGCGCAGCGCGAAATCGCCCTGGCGATTGGCGAGCCACCAGCCACCAAAGGGTATCCGCCGACGTGTTTTGCCAAGCTGCCGCAACTGGTCGAGCGCAGTGGCAATGGCCTTCACGGGGTTGGGTCAATCACCGCCTTTTACACCGTGCTGTCCGAGGGTGATGACCAGCAGGACCCGATTGCGGATGCGGCGCGGGCGATTCTGGACGGGCACATTGTGCTGTCGCGCACGCTGGCAGAGTCGGGCCACTTTCCGGCCATTGATGTCGAGCAGTCGGCATCGCGGGTGATGCACAACGTTGTGACGCGCGATCACTTTGAACTGGCCAGGAATTTCAAGGCAGTCTACTCGCGCTATGAAAAAGGGCGCGATCTGATCCAGATTGGTGCTTATGTCAACGGCTCCGACAAGTATCTCGATGAGGCAATTGCGTTGCATGAGCCAATGACGCGGTTTTTGCAGCAAGACATGTTTGAAGCTGCCAATATGGTCAGCAGCGTGCG
>DAOSLL010000478.1:0-3924 GCA_035368905.1 Rhodoferax sp. | reverse complement strand
ACGATGGTCTTGAAAATCTCAGCGTCCCGCAAGGTGACTTGCCCACCCGCTTACGTTGCAACTCGGTGATCGAGATGCCGTCGGCGTAGCCCAACATTACCTTGGCGCGCTCCACCTCGCGCGTAGATGCCACCCGCGAGGCGGAAAGCTCTTGGAGTTTGGAGCGTTGCTCCTGGGTCAGTACCAACGCAGGCCGTTGAGATTTTCTCGCCATGATCACCACCCTCATCAGTTGAAGTGAAAGGATGGCTATTATCAACTAGTTAGTAACTGTATTGATGGAACGAACTACTAGAGGTGCGCAGCTTTGAAGTTGACCACGTCAACGCACTTTGGCATCTCGATTTCCACCACGGTTCGCGCAAAGTGCTGACCCGCTCAGGTGCCTGGGTGACCCCCATGATCATGTGTGTGATCAACGACCGCTCCCGTCTGGTGTGTCACCTGCAGTGGTATCTCGATGAGACTGCCCAAAGTCTGATCCATGCTTTGTGCCAGGCTTTTATGAAACGCGGTCTGCCACGCGCTTTGATGAGCGACAACGGGGCGGCCATGACGGCTGAAGAAACCACCAACGGCTTGGCCGCTTTGGGCATCGTGCACCAGACCACGCTGCCGTATTCGCCATATCAGAACGCCAAACAGGAATCCTTCTGGGGGCGTATTGAAGGGCGGCTGATGGCCATGCTCGAAGGCGATGCGGGCCTCACCCTGGATACGTTGAATCTGGCCACGCAGGCGTGGGTTGAGCAGGAATACCACCGCACCTTTCACTCGGAGATCAATACCACGCCCATGGCGCATTATCTGGCCGGACCGAATGTGGCAAGGCCCTGTCCAGGCAGTGCCGTGCTGGCCAACAGCTTCTGCATTGAGGTGGCCCGCCGCCAGAGGCGCTCCGACGGCACCGTGAGTCTGGCTGGCAATCGCTTTGAAATTGCGTCGCGCTACCGACACCTGGAGCAAGTCAATTTGCGCTATGCCCGCTGGGATTTGTCGCGGGTGGATTTGGTCGATGGCACAACGGGTGCCACCCTGTGTCAGGTCTTGCCACTGGATAAGTCAGCCAATGCCAGTGGTCAGCGCCGCGCTTTGAGCCCGGCGGCTGTCGATCTCTCGCCTGTGGTACCCAAGGCGCTGCCGGCTTTGATGACGCAACTGTTGGCTGATTACGCCGCCACCGGTGTGCCCCCGGCCTATCTTGCCATGCCCGAATCAAACGCCTTGCCCGACACATCCCATAACCGCACCTGAGAAGCACTTCAATGAACCAAAAATTGCTGGCCCTGTATGGGCTCAAATTCAATCCGTTCTCGCCTGAGTTGCCGGTGGATGCGATCTATGTGCCGCCCAAGATTGAGAGTTTTTGTTGGCGTATTGAGCATGCGCAGATTCGTGAGGGCGGCTTCGCCATGATCCACGGCGAACCGGGCAGCGGCAAGAGTGTTGTGCTGCGTGTGTTGGCCCAGCGTTTGAAGCGTTTGCCTGATGTGACGGTGGGTGCCATCAATCACCCACAGAGTCATTTGGCTGACTTTTACCGTGAGCTCGGTGATGTCTTTGGCGTGCCGCTGCGTCCCAGCAATCGTTGGGGTGGATTCAAGGCTTAGCCCTAACTCAACCCGATTGCCACGCTCCGGCCACCCACTTTCGTATTTGGTCCCGTCAATTTCAAATCTACTTCCGAGTGACAAAAGTGTCCAAGGGCCATGTAAATTTTGATTTGAGGGAATAGATTTATCTGACCAATCTGAGATGGGCTGTAGGAGCTTGGGGTTGATCAGACGCCACCCGTCAATTGATTTGTCAATTTTTGGCCGACAAAAAGTGAATGATATCGGTTGCGGGGTGCCTTCACATTGATACGCCCAAGGGAACACGATCCCCAGCATCTCATGCAATTCGGGCCTCCAGACACTGATGATGTTTTTCCCCACGCTGAATTGTGTCGCGAAATCGCCGCGTATTTCTATACTTGTTGTCTGCTGGATTGACACAAAGTAATGCTCAGCCAGTGCAACCAAAGCCGCCGCAGAATTCGCAGGTAGCGTAGCCTGGTACGATTGATCGCCCCACCATCCCATATCGAAGTCCTTTCGAATTTGTAGTGCAGAATATGTCCAATTGTTCATTATGGACAACCCCTCGCCAACATGCGGAACTAAAGATCGACATTGTTTTTTCAGCGCGGTGACTACTGCCAGAATGCGGTATTTAGCAACTGCGATATGACCAACGATGGCAACGCATTGTTGATCCGAGTCCGATTCGTCAGCACGAGATTGTGAACGCACCGCTAACACCTGGGAGCGGTTGCTGGTCAAGTGGCGTTCGAAATCGATTGAAATTGAACTCTGCTGAGGTCAGTAAGAATCGGTTGCCGAGCGAGCTTGTTTGTTGCTATTCCATGCAATTTATTGACAAATGCCTATATATTCCAACATACTCGCATCATGAACCCACGTTCCCATTCCACCCAAGAGCAGGCCGTCCTGGAACTTGCTAGGGTAAGACTGCTGCTGCGTGCCCGGGATCTTGCGCAGCAAGAACTGCCAACCATTGTGCTCAGCCGACTGGTTTCCGCAGGAAAGCTCGAAAGAGTTGCTCGAGGGGTTTATGCACTGCCGGGGCAGGCCATCAGCGAACACCGGTCACTGGCAGAAGTGGCGCTGCGAGTGCCGCAAGGCGTGGTTTGCCTACTTTCGGCACTGCGGGTGCATGGCATCGGGACGCAGGCACCTTTTGAGGTCTGGCTTGCCATTGAACATCGGGCACCCATTCCAAGGCTTGACCAGCCCAAAATTCGCCCCGTGCGCATGTCAGGGGCTGCGTTTACCGACGGCATCGAACACCTGCCGGTCGACGGCGTGAGCGTGCCGGTATTTAACGCTGCCAAGACCGTGGCGGACTGCTTCAAATACCGCAACAAAATTGGGCTGGACGTTGCCCTGGAAGCCATGCGCGATGGCTGGGCACAACGAAAATTCACAATGGACGAAATCTGGCATTTCGCGACCGTTGACCGCGTGGCCAATGTCATGCGCCCATACCTGGAAAGCGTGACAACATGAGTCGAAATCTGGCGGCATCGGTCCGAGCACGTCTGAAGCAACACGCAGATGCGACCAAGCAAGACTTCAATTTGACGCTCACGCATTACGGACTGGAGCGTTTGTTGTACCGACTGTCCGTTTCCGAGCACGCCTCGAATTTCCTGCTCAAAGGGGCGCTGCTGTTCACGTTTTGGTATGACGTTGCACACCGACCCACCCGTGACGCTGATCTTTTGGGATTTGGCCCGGATGATGCCGACACGGCGGTCAGGACTTTTCGGGAAATTTGCCTGACGCCTGCTGAAGACGGTGTGGTGTTTGACCCCGATTCAGTCAAGGGGTCGATCATCCGCAAAGAGGCAGGCTATGGTGGGGTCCGGATCGACATTCAGGCAAAGCTTGATGGTGCGCGCATCGCACTGCAAGTTGATATCGGGTTTGGCGACGCGGTGACTCCGGCACCACAGGCGATCAGCTATCCGGTACTGTTGGAAGATTTTCCGGCACCGCAGTTGCGGGCCTATCCGAAATACACGGTCGTCGCCGAAAAATTCCATGCGGTGTGTCTGCTGGGGTTGGCCAACACACGAATGAAGGATTACTTCGATTTGTGGGTGCTATTGGATGACACCACGCTTGACCCATCCGAAGTCCGCCGCGCCATTGAAGCAACGTTTGAACGCCGGAAAATGCCGATGCCGACCACGGTGCCTGTTGGGTTCACCGATACCTTCGCAAACGATGCAACCAAGCAAACTCAGTGGAAGGCTTTTCTGAAAAAGAACCAGCTTGATCCAATCGTGCTGGCCGATGTGGTGAATAAAACAGGTAATCCCCCGGCTTTGCCGGGGCGACAGTAGGGGTTTTACAT
>DAOSLL010000477.1:0-3929 GCA_035368905.1 Rhodoferax sp. | reverse complement strand
GGGAGGCTGCCCATGAAACGCCGCCACTTTGTTCAAGGTGGCTCTTTGGTGCTGCTGCTGGGCCTGCAGCAACTGGCGCGCGGTGCCAGCATACTGGCGGTGCGGGTATGGCCAGCGGCAGATTATTCGCGCGTCACCATCGAGTCGGACACAAAGATCAGCTTCACCCAGAACTTTGTGCCAAACCCGCCGCGCCTGGCCGTTGATGTGCGTGGCATTGAACTCAACCCGACCCTGAAAGAACTGGTGGCCAAGGTTGGACCGTCCGACCCCACCATCAACGGCATCCGGGTCGGGCAATTTGGCCCAGGTGTGGTGCGGCTGGTGGTGGACCTGAAGCAGCCGGTAGCGCCGCAGGTCTTTACCCTGGCGCCGGTGGCGGCGTATCGACATCGGCTGGTGTTTGATTTGTATCCGACCGCAATCCAAGACCCGCTGGAGACGCTGATTGCGGAGCGGCTCAAGGATGCCGCACCGTCACCGTTGGGCACACCCCCGGTTGCCGCTGGCTCTGCAGCCAGCGCGGCCCCGGCGAGCGACCCGCTGGGTGAACTGATGGCGCAAAAAGGCGGTAAAACCAGCCCGGCCAGTCACCCTGCCCCCGCCTTGGCGGCCACCAGCAGCACTCAAAATGCTGCATTATCAATAGCTACCAGCGCAAGCTCTGAAAGGGCTACAGCCCAAAAAGGCATGAGAGGTTCACCCGGCACCAGCATGCGGGAAACGCCGCCTGCTGCGACTGACCGGCTGATCATCATTGCACTCGACCCTGGCCATGGTGGCGAAGACCCGGGTGCCATTGGCCCCAACGGCACGCGTGAAAAAGACGTGGTGCTGCGGCTGGCACACCGACTGCGCAAGCGCATCAACCAAGGCTCGGTCAACGGCAACGCCATGCGAGCCTACCTGACCCGTGATGCCGATTTTTTTGTGCCGCTGCATACCCGGGTGGACAAGGCGCGGCGGGTTCAGGCTGATTTGTTCATCAGCCTGCACGCCGACGCTTTTTTCACCCCCAACCCGCAAGGGGCCAGTGTGTTTGCGCTGAGCCAGGGCGGCGCCTCCAGCGCCGCGGCGCGCTGGATGGCCGACAAGGAAAACAAGGCCGACCTGATTGGGGGTCTGAACGTCAAGGCCAAGGACGCGCAGGTGACGCACGCCCTGCTCGACATGAGCACCACCGCGCAGATCAAGGACAGCTTGCAGCTCGGCGGTGCCATGCTCGGCGAGATCAAACGCGTCGGCAAACTGCACAAGCCAAAGGTCGAACAGGCCTCTTTTGCCGTGCTCAAGGCCCCGGACATTCCCAGCGTGCTGGTCGAAGCGGCCTTTATCAGCAACCCGGAAGAAGAGGCCAAGCTCAACAGCGACGCGTACCTGGAGCAACTGGCCGACGCATTGATGCGCGGCATTGATCGCTATTTCTCGAAAAATCCGCCACTGGCACGTAGCCGCAGTATCTGAATACGCCGCTGCCAACCCATGGCATTCCTGGTTGCCCGGCAGCAACCGGTCTTCAGCGCCAAAACTCAAACACCGGGCGTGGCAAACCGGCAGCGTATTGATTAAAGCTTGTCTGCAAATAATGAATAAATCGGCTTGCAGCCCCCGTTGTACATGCGTCAGCAGCAATAAAAAACATAGCAATCATGATGCCTCGAGGCGGCATTTTCGCGCCGTCATCCCGATGGGGTCCGTCGGACTATTGGCAGCAACAGCGAGAATCGACCCCGGCCACGCCAGTTTCTGCCGGGTTTGCAGGCCCCGTCCCGGCGATGGGTCAAAAAGCCAGTGCAAAATGGGCTGCTGTGGTCGGTTCGCCGCCGATGCGCCACGAGTCCGACAGGCTCCTGGCAGGGCTCTGGCACTAACATTGCTTGTATCTGACAGTTGTCAAACGTCCCGTTTATTTGAATCAAGGCCCGCTCTTTTGGGACCTTTTTGAGACCTCTCCATGACCATTCACGCTGCGCTGAACCACGTTACCCATTACTCCTACGACCGGCTGGTTAACTTGGGCCCGCAAACCATTCGCCTGCGCCCTGCCCCGCACTGCCGCAGCAAGATCATTTCCTATTCGCTCAAGGTCGAGCCTGAAGGCCACTTTATCAACTGGCAGCAGGACCCGTTTGCCAATTACCAGGCTCGGCTGGTCTTTCCGGACAAGGCCACAGAATTCAAGGTCACGGTCGATGTGGTGATGGACATGGCGGTCTACAACCCGTTTGACTTCTTTCTGGAGCCCGATGCCGAAGAGTTTCCGTTCAACTATGAGGCCAACCTCAAGCAGGAACTCGCGCCCTACCTGACCGCCGACCCGGTGACGCCGCTGCTGCAGACGCAGCTTGACAAGATTGACCGCACCAAGCGCCGTAGCGTGATCTTCCTGGTGGACCTCAACACCATGGTCCACCATGACATCAAGTACACCATCCGCATGGAGCCAGGGGTGCAAACACCCGAAGAAACGCTGTCTTTGAAATCAGGCTCGTGCCGCGACTCGGCCTGGCTGATGGTGCAACTGCTGCGCAACTGCGGGCTGGCGGCGCGCTTTGTGTCGGGCTATCTGATTCAGCTCAAGCCCGATGTGAAGTCACTCGACGGCCCAAGCGGCACCGAGGTGGACTTTACCGACCTGCACGCCTGGTGCGAGGTCTATTTGCCCGGTGCCGGCTGGGTTGGGCTCGATGCCACTTCGGGTCTGCTGGCGGGCGAAGGCCATATTCCGCTGGCTTGCACGCCGCAGCCATCCGGTGCTGCACCGATTGAGGGCGGTGTCGATGAGTCCGAGGTGGAGTTTGCCCATCACATGGCGGTCACCCGGATTTATGAGGCCCCGCGAGTTACCAAACCCTATACCGAAGAGCAATGGGCTGCTGTCATGGCGCTTGGCGAAGCGGTTGATCAAGACCTGATTGACAGCGACGTGCGCATGACGATGGGCGGCGAGCCCACTTTTGTGGCGGTCAATGACCGTGATGCACCTGAATGGAACACCGATGCACTGGGGCCGACAAAGCGCGGTTTTGCCACCGAATTGGTGCACAAGCTGCGCCAGGAATACGGTCAGGGCGGTTTTCTGCACTTCGGGCAGGGCAAGTGGTATCCGGGTGAGCAACTGCCACGCTGGGCCTTGAACATTTACTGGCGCAAGGACCGTGAACCGGTCTGGACCAACCCGGCGCTGTTTGCCGATGAACGTGTGCCCAGCCACTACACCAGTAAGGATGCGCAGCGCTTCACCACGCTGCTGGCCGCCAAGCTTGGCGTGACACCCAAGTTCATCCAGACCGCCTATGAAGACACCTGGTATTACCTGTGGCGCGAGCGTCGCCTGCCGGTCAATGTCGATCCGTTCAATTCCAGGCTGGATGACGAGATGGAACGTGCTCGTCTGCGCCGGGTGTTTGAGCAAAAGCTGGACTCGCCAATCGGGTACGTGCTGCCAATCAAGGTGGCCGGTTATGCCGAGTGTTATGGCGCGGCCTGGACCACCGGTTCGTGGTTTTTGCGCGATGAACGCATGTACCTGATGCCCGGCGATTCGCCGATGGGGCTGCGCCTGCCACTTGATTCGCTGCCCTGGGTCAGCGAGGCAGATTTTCCTTACATGATCGAGCAAGACCCCTCTACCCTGCGCGACCCGTTGCCCGCTTACGGCACGGTCGCAGCCCGCTATGCGCCGGGCAGGGCCGGACTGGCGCTCGGTGCGGCAGCGGATCAGGTGCGGGTTGTGATGCCCTTGAATCCGCAGGCTTACGCGCCGGGCGGCCTTGCGGAGCAGCTCATCGTCTGGGGGACGACGCAGATCAGCCGCTACAAGCTCTATCCCATTTACACCACGCTCAGCACGGATGGGGAAAAGACCCTGACCATGGCCGAGGTGTTGTCAGCGGTGGGCACGGTGAGCGTGACCCGAGCGCTGACGG